>PHBN01000094.1 GCA_002840635.1 Deltaproteobacteria bacterium HGW-Deltaproteobacteria-1 | reverse complement strand
GGCTTCGACCAACATCCAGGATTCCTTATCGTCTCGTACTTTTTTGCAGACAGAACAAATAGGTATCATGCGATAAAGCTCAGCTATCTCACTGATGTCTTCAATCACCAGCAACGCAAGTGGCCTGTCCCGGAAAGAAAAGGGAGAAGCGGTGATCAGTGCGTAAATCTCTTTCTTGGTTGCGCCCTGGAGAAGCTCTATTCTTGCACGGCGTCGCACAACACGATTCCCGTGAAAGGCTTCCGTGACGGAATTTCTTATTATACAGTTTTTACAGAATGGAGATCTACCACAACCATCGGGTACTTCACGCGAATGCACACAATGAAGAATATCGCCTGCTCGCTGTTTGATGACAGTCGTCCTCTCAACCATCAATAGATCTGAGGCTGCTGCATTATACTCTTGAATCCTCACATCCTGGTCGACCACAAAGACAAGTGATGGCAGCGCATCAAACACAGCTCTTAAAATATTTGCGTTTTCTCTTTCATCCATAGTCATCTGATCCTTTTTTGAAGAACCGAACGGAAACATCAACCGCCGTGCAACCAGCGGCTGCGTTCGACGGATTATGTGTTTCTACCTGCCTCCTCACCAGCCCATACGAGATTCTAGTCGTCGCCAAAACTTCTTTTCTTTATCATTTCCCCAATTTTAGTATTCTTATCGCTCCCCGGATAACTATAATGAAGACGATTGTTCCAACGATCAAATCGGGTTTATTCGAGTTCAACCAATTCACCAAAAATCCTGCTGCAATGACTCCCAAATTGATAATCACGTCATTTGATGTGAAAATCATACTCGCTTTCATATGAGCTTCTTCCTTGCCTTTTGACTTTTGAAGCAAATACAGGCAAATGCCGTTAGCAATCAGAGCAAAAACAGAAACAATGATCATTGTCGAAAAGTCCGGAAGCTTTTCTTCTCCGATAAATCGTCTTAAAACTTCCACAAATCCAATAGCTGCAAGCGTGATTTGAAAGTAACCCGCAACCCTGGCAATTCGTTTCTTTCTAAATATTGTTCCACTGACCGCAAAAAGACTGATTCCGTAAACAAATGAGTCCGCAAGCATATCCAAACTGTCTGCAACCAGCCCCATCGATTTTGAAATCCATCCCGTCGTCATTTCGATGAGAAAGAACGCGAAGTTGATCGCAAGAACCATCCAAAGTATTTTTGTTTGATTCGTATCTGCTGCATGGTCGATTTGGTCAGTTTGTTCAGTAGAAAGCTTTTTCCCGCCTAGTTTTAATTCGAGAATAAATTTTTCAATTTGCCCAATTTGTCCGTTGTGAAACACGGTCAGCTTTCGATGGGGAATATCAAATTCAAGCCTTTCAATACCTGTAATTCCGTCCAATTTCATTCGGATTAAGTTTTCTTCGGAAGGACAGTCCATTTTTGTAATTTCAAATACTGTTTTCTCCATCACTTCTTTTCCTTAACTATAACGTTCGAGCTAAGCAGCCGTATTGAGCAGAAGCTAAAAATGGGCCGCTTGAGAAAGTGTTCAGGCGCTACCGACTTTATGAACAAGCCAACCCGCGATCCTCATTAGCACGAGAATACCAACGCTGTGAACAATAACCGCACCCGCAAGATAAGCAATTATTTCTCTCTTACTTACCAGACCTTCACGAATGCAGCCAATGGCAAAATAGACCGAAAATGGCAGATTGAGCAGTAACGCTGTTGCTAAACCGGGGACGTATCTATTCGTGATAACGATACCCCCCAGATGTGAAAAGACATTGATAAACATGGTGGACTGCATAAGAAACATCAACCGAAGGAAGATCTTCTTCTCTGGCAACATTAGATACAAAGCATAAAGAGAAAGGGATAGAAAAGTAACGAGTGAAAGAGCCAGCATAAACTGAGTTACTGTGATATTTCCAACCAGCCGTTGCAGGGGATCCGGGAGCATAACCGTCGAGCCGATAAACAAGACAGAAACTGCCTCTTCCACATTGTGCATAACTATCAGAACCGGAATCATCCAAATGAGGCGTTTCATTAATCTCCTGGTGGCACCTGTGAAAAAATCAGCCGGAGCGTTACGGCTGTATTGCTTTTGTTAGACAAATCTTTAATTATTAATCGTACCATATTTTGTCATTCCGGCGCAGGCCGGAATCCAGGCATTATTTATACTGGTTCCCGGCGCTCGTGCCCTTTAGGGTATTCGCCGGGAAGACGATTAAAGATGTCTAGGGTTCAGTTGTGCATACGTTTTTGAGACCGTTGATAGTGATGTTTGAAGCAAATTTTTCAGTAATCATATGCTTGACTAAAGTCATTTTTGCGGTCCGGCACCAATCTTAAATTTTCCTTTGAAATACATTTCTCTTATTTCGGCCACTTCAGAAGCCCACTTCTCAAGTCCCTTGTTTTTAATGGTTATCAAATTGTAAACCTTTAAATTATGAGGGTATATTTCGGCGCCCTCTGCCAATGGTTGTAATTTTGAACAGGGAAAGTCACTACACTCAAAACAAAAGTCTAAATTTTTCGATTTCACACATTCCAGTGTTTCACATTTACCAACGATCATCGTGCAACCTGATGTTCGACAACCTTTACACAGCAATTTTTCTTTTGTCATTCCGCGGGAAGCAAATCCGGCTTTCTTGGCTTCGGGCATCTTTTCAAAAAAAGAGTCAATATTCGTATAATATAATTCGCAGTTAAAACAATCAATCCCGCAAACAGCTGTGCTTAACTTGAGCTCGTCCATTTTATTCTCCTTGATTTAATCATTTCAGCGCATTGTATCCGTCTAACGAAAAAGCAGCCGGAGCAAAGCGATCAGCTTTATTGCCTTTGTTATGAATCAATTTAAATTTACAGTTACTTGCTCACTGTCCTCACTCCAAAATATTTTTAATGGGTAAAACGGAGCTTCACGATCAAGCGAATAGCAAAAATAGCATATACCAATTATATTTTTTTTATATTGCATGGCTTTTTGCCAAAATGAATTAATGTATGATATTTGTTGAGGATAGGAAAATCCACCTTGACCAATTTCGCTAAATATTGCGGGGATTGCCCAATTAGGAGACGATATATTGTTAACACCAACAAAAACTATGTTTTTATCAAATTTAGTTAGCTGTCTTTTTTTAGACGTTACAATTTTATCGTATAAATCTTCAGTCAAGTAACTTATCCATGGAGATTCATATTCGTCAGTAATTTCCCACGAAATCGAACCGCTCCATCGGCGCTCAATTTCAATGTAAACATTTGCGTCTTGCAGTAAGCACGCACTACTGTCCGCAATACAAGATCCAACATGATGAATGTATTCATACAATGTGTTTTCTCTAAATTCTTTTAATAGCCTTGAGAAACTATACTTAACTCTGATTGTTTTATCATTTAAGAAACCAATGGAAGAGATTTTCTGTGCAAGCCTTTCAGTAAATATCCAATCAGCCACAAACCCGTTTAGTGTAGTTATCTCTATGCCTACCATTTTGTTGGCAAGGGATAAACTACCATCAATACCCGTTGGGCAAAGATTATCTTCTATATTCTTATTTTTTGACCTCAGATAATCTAGAATGTATCTCTCTGCTGTTAATGTGCAGAAGTTAACATCATCACTGAATAACCATTGTTTCAATTTTCCTTCCCCACCCCTTGAAAGATTATCTAGAAGATATCCAACTTTTCTATCCAAGATAGTTAGTGAGTCTTCCATTCCTGGGCAGGAAAGCCAATGAATAATAAGCGGCATTCGGAGTAGCTTCCTGATCTTCCCTGATTTCAACACAATAAGTCTATTTATATTATCGTACGTAGGCTTATTCTTCATATTCTTTTCATAATGAAAAAATCACCCGGAGCGCAGTGATCAGGTGTATTGATCTTGTTCGATCAGGAATATGTTAATACGCTGCATCCTCATGTAAAGTGAACAGCCAGCATGGAAAAGTCGTCTTCCAAAATATCTTGGCCGTGATAGGCCTGCATCTTCCGATACAGGGCATCAATGTCCTCGCCTTTCTCCGGTCTGTTATGGAGCAGGTAGGTTCCCAATTCCTCAAGGGTCCACATCTTGCCTTCGGGGGGGTCCACCTCGTAAACACCGTCGGAGAAGATGTAAAGATTAGCCCCGGGCGGGACGGCTTCGGCATTACCCTGATAAACACTGTCGGGAAACCCGCCAATGAAAAAATTTTTCGTCATGAGGCGGATGAGATTCCCTTCCCGGGAAATGAGGAAAGCCGGTGGGTGGCCACCGCTGGCAAAGCGCAGTTCACGGGTCCGGCAATTATAAACGCCATACCAGATGGTAAAATACAGGTTGTTGTGCTGTTCCATCTGGAATGCGCCATTCAACGCCGTTAGTACATTTTCGGGAATCCGGAAATCCGTGTTCGGCAGTGTCTGGGAACGGATGGCATTGAACGCTGAAACGGACAAAAGGGCAGAGCCGACCCCGTGGCCGCAGACATCGAGGAGATACATGGCAAAGCTGTCCTCATCGAGCCAGTGATAACCGAAGCTGTCTCCGCCTAACTGGGCACTGGGGAAAAAACGCCAGGCTGTCGTGATGGTCCCCGCGGGAAGAGGCTCCGGAATCAGGGAAACCACATAATCCGCTGCCTGGGCCAGTTCCTCAGCCAGAGCCTGACGGCTGGCCAGAAGCGCGGCGTAAGCCTCGTTTCTCTGGAGAAGGTTGATGTAGCCGCGGGAATGGTAACGGATCCGGGCAATCAATTCAATCCGGTCGGGGAGCTTCACCATGTAATCATTTGCCCCCAGGGCAAATGCGTCCGCCTTGGTTTCCGCCTCTTCCTTGGAAGACAGAACGATCAGGGGCACATCCTTAAGCTGCTGATGGACCCGGAAGAATTTCACGAGGGTCAAACCGTCTATTTCCGGCATGATCAGATCCTGAAGGATAACCGTCGGCTTGAATTCGGAGGCTGTCGGGATGGCCTGCGTGGGGTCCTGGCAAAACCGAAAGATAATATCCTCTTCAGGCTCCAGCATCCGCTGCACCGCCGCACCGACAATGGCCTGATCGTCAATGAGGAGGACCTTGATCTTGTGCTCTGTCAGGGTGGCCGCCAGACCCCGGTCAGGAGGCCTCACGGCATTTTGTGTTTCTTTTTCTGTCATAAAACCATTCCTTTATTTGATGGGTGTTTTTTTCAAAATTGCCCCGGCTATCTTATTCAGAGGAAGAATTTCAACCGCTCCGCCCAGCTCAACCGCCGCCGCGGGCATGCCATAAACGATGGAGGTTTTTTCATCCTGAGCGATCGTGTGCCAGCCCGCCCTGCGCAATGCGGCCAAGCCTTCCCCGCCGTCGCGT
>PHBN01000440.1 GCA_002840635.1 Deltaproteobacteria bacterium HGW-Deltaproteobacteria-1 | reverse complement strand
AAATAGTTTGGCCAGCCCAGTGGCAGAAAGCCTGACAAAAAAATCTTCGGCGTTGTAGTTTTTCCCGGCCGAAAGCAGACTTAATTGTGTATAGCCTTCGGACGTTTTGGCAATACCCAGCATTTCAAAATGCTTCGGAGGGATCTCGAAAGCTCCCGGTGAATCTTGACGGATGATTTGCCAGAAGGGTTCAAAAGCATCCGGGGTGAAGCCATTCTCCAGCGCCGCTGCCTCCAAGGTTTGCTTCAATTCGGTCACACGTCCTTCATTCCAGAAACTGCGCCAGGCCGTAAAATTACTTTGAGCTGACGGCGCAGATGGAAACAAAACGGAAGGCAGAAATACCGGCGCAAGTTTTTCCTTCTGCACATCAGCGGCCAGCAATATCTGTAATTGCTCATTTTTTTTCTGCAATTCTTTAAGGTTTGATGATTCCAGCATTACATAACATTTGCCGGAAAGATTGCCCCAGGTTTCCTGTAATTTTTGTTCGGACTTGATCGTATCTTTGCTCACCGAATTCATGGCCTGCAGATCGACATTAAAGACCGGTTTGGCAAAAAACAACATCATCAAACCCAAAGTGATCGCGGCTGCTAATTTCCATTTAGCGGGAGCGGCAACTTTTACCAGAGCATTCATCAGAAAACGATTGGTCTGGCGTTTGGCGGGCGGCATGGCCGGAAATATCTTCGGGAAAATAAAATGGACAAACAGCAGGGCAAATGCAACGCCCAGCGCGGAAAAGACACCAATTTCCGCCAGAATTTTAAAGTCACTCATCAAAAGTAACAGGAACGCGCCAACAGTCGTCAGCACCCCCAGCAACTCAGCTGACCACACTTCCCTCGCCACCTGCTTCCCACGAGTGGCGTAGGGTTGATCCAGAAACAGCAGGTATGTGATTCCCAGATCTACCGTAAAAGCCATGATCGCGCCCCCAAAACCTACCGCCAGCATGGACATGGACGTAAACAAAAATGAGCAGACAAACAGAGCGGCGATCGCCCCCACGGTCGAAGGCAGGAGCGCCAAAAGGCCGATGAGCGGACGGGGAAAAGCAAAAATTAACAAGAGCGCGATCCCCAGCGTCGTTAGAATGATCGCCAGCCTGGTGTCACGTTTAGCGACAGTTTCGTTATCCAGCGCGGCACGGTAGGCGCCAACTGAGGTCAGGGTATATTGATCTTTTAAATCCGTATTGGTTTTCAGTTCCTGCCGACAAGCATCCATAAGTTTATCAATTTGAGCGGCTTTTACCGTATCTGTCCCCGATCCGGATATACGGGCAACAATCAGCGCGTGTCTGCCGTCCGCGGAAAGCAGCTGCCCGGAATAAAACTGAGCTTTATTGGCCGGGAGCAGTGTT
>PHBN01000439.1 GCA_002840635.1 Deltaproteobacteria bacterium HGW-Deltaproteobacteria-1 | reverse complement strand
TTTTAGGTCTTTACTGAAAAGACAGAAGACAGGTCGTAAGGCCTGTCTTCTGTCTTTTTTACTTAGTTAATCTTCAAAATACTCGTTCTTCATCGTGACGGTGAGGCCGTCGCCGGACAGCAGGCGGATCGCCAGGCCTTCAATCTTCGGCAGTTCATAACCGAAGAAATAACGACAGGCAACCATTTTGCCGTTGTAGAAATTCACGTCGGATTCACCGGGATTCTTCTGCAGCGCCTTTCTTGCGCAGACGGCCTGCCTGAGCCACTGCCAGGCAATGGCGATGATGCCGAAGAATTCCAGATACAATGTGGCATCGGCCAGAAACATTTCCGGACCTTCCTTGGCGGCAATCCCGAACAGATGAGCGGTAACGTTTTCAAGCTGCCCGACAGCCAATTGAAGCTTATCGGCAAATGGCTTCAATTCCATATCGTCTTGTGCTTCCCTGATGGCCTTGCGCACTTCCGCCAGATACAGCTGGGCGGCCTTGCCCTTCTTCATCATCATCTTTCTACCCAGCAGGTCCATGCCCTGGATGCCGGTGGTTCCCTCGTGAATGGGGTGAATACGCACGTCGCGGTAAAGCTGTTCGAGGGGGAACTCCTCGCAGAATCCGTAGCCGCCGAGAATCTGCAGACCCTGTGAACAGGAAAGGATGCCCATTTCCGATGGATAGGACTTGGCAACCGGCGTCAGCAGTTCCAGAAGGAGGTTGTAATTTTCACGTTCCTCTCCTTCGGTAACATGCTCCAGGTCCTCATAAAGACCGCATTGAATCAGTAAGGCCAGTGAGCCTTCCACAATCGATTTCTGGAACAGCAGCATGCGCCTGACATCGGCATGCTCGATGATCGGAACCTGCGGAGACAGTGGATCTTTGGAGGTTAGTTTTCGGCCCTGCGGTCTTTCCCTGGCGTATTCCAGAGAAGCATAATAGGCCGCGGACGAAATACAGGCGGCAGCCAGACCCACATCAATTCTGGCGCCATTCATCATTTGAAACATATAAGCCAGACCTTTGTTGGCCTCTCCGACCAGCCAGCCGCGGCAATCGTCGTTTTCACCAAAGGCCAGCTGGGTGATGGGGGCTCCGCGATAACCCAGTTTATGATAGATTCCCGTACAGTTGACGTCGTTGAACTCGAGCGACCCGTCAGCCTTGATGCGTTTTTTGGGAATAATAAAGAGTGAAATACCTTTAATGCCGGGAGGCGCGTCTTTGATTCTGACCAACGCCAGATGAATGATATTGTCGGCCCCGTCATGATCGCCGGCGGAGATAAAAAGCTTCTGACCCTTGATCTTGTAGTACCCCTGATCTGTCGGCGTCGCCGTCGTGGTAAGATCGGTGAGCGAACTGCCCGCCTGC
>PHBN01000438.1 GCA_002840635.1 Deltaproteobacteria bacterium HGW-Deltaproteobacteria-1 | reverse complement strand
CACTGCTTCGTGCGAATTGCGGACTTTAATTTTTATACTTGTTTTTGTCAAGTAAATTTTTAAATTATTTACACAAATATCCGGGAATGAAAACAGAATAATCTAATCTTTATCACCGAAATAATCCGCTGAGAAAATATATATTTCAGTTTCCTTATCTTTCCATGCTCTTGGGGGCAGGCCGGCCTTGTAACAGGTTTCTTTTAAAAAATTATCCCTGTCCCAGCCATACTCGGTCGCCACTTGCGGTAGGAGCAAACCTGAATTATAACCCCGGACAATGTAAATGCCATGCTTTCCCACCTCAATTTCATCAATATTCTTAATCTTTTGCAAAGGACTCAAAACAGAGATTTCAAAACTCAAATCTCTAATCTCTTCACTTTTGACAGACGGAAACCGCGGATCATGAAAAGCCGCGGCAACAGCCATTTCCTGAACTGTTTCTCCAAGAGGCTTGACAGCTTTAATATAGCCGATGCAGCCGCGCAGATGTCCCCGTTTCTTTAAGGTGACAAAGGCACCTCTCTTTTCCTTAAGAATCGGCAAATCCGTCGTCAATTTTGGCATTTCTCTGTTTCCTGCTTTCGCGACTATTGCCCTTTTAGCGATTTCCAGAAGCGTGGTTTTTTCCTGATCTGTTAATTCCATTTTCTCCCCTGTTTCTTATCGAAAGTAAACTGCTGATGCATAACCAACCACTGAACTTTTGTCCCCTGTTACATCACCGGAATTGGCGTATTTCAAAAGCAGAGAACGACGGGCACCCAGTTTTTGTGAAGTCAGCATGGCCACCGCTATTGGTCCTCCGCCGCAGGCTTCTGTTTTGTTAAAGGTCAGATTTTCTAAAAGTCCTTTGACATCATTATCTTGAATGTGCTGGATGACAATCCCATCCAATGCTCTTGCTTCCTTGTAACTGTGAAAATGAGACAGATCGCTGCTTGCGACGATCAGCACACGCCGGTCTTTAACCGCCTGAAAGACTGCATCAGCAAGCGTAAGGCATGTTTCGGCGCTCTGATCCCCCATTACCAGCGGTACAAAAGAAAAATCCCCCAAAACTACCTGTAAAAAAGGAAGCTGAATTTCCAGAGAATGCTCCTGTAAGTGAGCAGCCGGGAAATCAACAATTATATTGCTGTATGATCTGATCTTGCCGGCCAGGTTTTCATCAACAGGAACCACACCCAGCGGTGTTTCATACCCCCCTTCACTATATATGGACACACCTCCAAAAGCAACCCGGTGACTGGGACCCACAAGAATAACTGAATCATATCGTTTCCCCAGGAGCAGTTTATATGCATATGCCGCTACCTGGCCGGAATAAACATAACCGGCGTGAGGTACAATTAATGCCGCAATATTG
>PHBN01000093.1 GCA_002840635.1 Deltaproteobacteria bacterium HGW-Deltaproteobacteria-1 | reverse complement strand
CGCGAAGCTCACCAAATATTTAAGCAAGATTTCAGGATGGAACAAGGGCAAGCTCGCTGAACTTCGCAATAGAAAAATCAACAGGGATTTTTGAATCAGTCGGCCATAATGACCGGCTTCAGAAAAAAAGGAGGTTAAAATGTTTCGACACAGATCCTTGATTATTTGCCTCGCGCTTCTGGGAGTGTTGTTTCTGAACACGGCAGCCGAGGCGCAGAAAAGCATGACCGTCCAGGTTCAGGAAGGGCAGTTGAGAGCCACCCCGTCACATTTTGGCAAAATCACGGCCAAAACATACTACGGAGACCAGGTGACCGTACTTGAAGAAAAAGGCGACTGGAAACGAGTGTCCATTGCGGACGGGAAAGGCCATGGATGGATGCATGGCAGCGCTCTGACCAGTAAACGGACTGTCCTGAAGGCCGGACAGAGTCGTGCGGGAACCTCTGTTTCCCAGGATGAGATTGCCCTTGCCGGCAAGGGATTCAGTGAAGAAGTGGAAAAAGAGTACCGTAAAAACAACGCGAATCTTGATTATGCCTGGATCAACAAGACGGCCGTCTGGTGCTCCGCAGCGAAGGAGGCAGACCATGAAAAAATATTTCTGGCAATCCTTGGTAATCGTGATGATGCTGGCGGTGATGATCGGATGCGCCGCCATGGAACAGGCAACAACCGTGGCCACCGTGGTGGGTGAGGCAACCGGAACGATCAGCAGACAGCAGGGTGAGTCCATCCGCAAGAGCTCGAAGGCTGTTGCGAAAAGCCTCGAAGATTTTACGCCCGAGCAGGAATACTACATCGGACGAACCGTTGGCGCGGTGGTCCTTACAAAATACAGGCCGTTGGATGATGACAGGGCCAATACGTATCTGAATACGATGGGGCAGGCGCTGGCGAGGGTTTCGGATATGCCCGAGCTGTTTGCCGGTTATCATTTTCTGGTGCTTGACTCCGATGACATCAACGCTTTTGCCACACCCGGCGGGCATGTTTTTATCACGCGCGGGCTCATTCGCTGCTGCAGGACAGAAGATGAACTGGCCGCCGTAGTCGCTCATGAGATCGGACACGTTCAGTTGCAACATGGCATGAATGCCATTAAAAAGGCGCGAAGGACGGAAGCCCTGTCCGTTTTGGTCCGGGAAGGTGCGAAATCATTCGGGACAAAGGAGATCGCGCAGTTAAATGATGTTTTCGGCGGTGTGATTACCGACATCACCAACACGATGATCAACAATGGATATTCACGGTCTTATGAATATCAGGCAGATGCCGCGGCATTGTCCATCATGAAACGTATGAATTACAATCCCCGTGCACTGCCCGATATGCTGAACGTCATGGCCAAACAGATAAAACCCGGTGGGACTGATTTTGCAAAGACGCATCCTTCCCCGCAAAACAGGATTGCCGCACTGAAAAAAAACGATCAGTTCGTCGGTGAAACTGAAACGCCGGATGTTCGAAAAAACAGATTTATGAAAGCGGTGGGACACCTCTTATAATGGTTTCCTGGCCGGGGCCGGAAAATGAATGTAAATAGAATGCTTCAGGGCCGCGGGGCGAAAATTTTTCACGGGCTTGCAGCCGGTGTTGTCGGAGCGCTGATCGCTCTCGGGTTTTTCGCTCCCGGTTGGCTGGATCGCTGGGAGGCGAAGACCTGGGACTGGCGGGTCAACCTCCTGGCAAAACCGTCTCCCGCCACACAAAAGATCCGCCTGATTCTGCTGGATCAGAACAGTCTCGACTGGGGCAGGGAAGAGAACGGCCTTTCCTGGCCCTGGCCCCGTGAAGTATACGGGACGATCATTCGTTTTTGCAAGCGAGCCGGTGCAACGTCGCTCGTTTTTGATGTGCTTTTTACCGAACCCTCCAAATACGGTGTGGCGGACGACAGGGCGCTTGCTTCCGAAATTCACGATTTTGAAAATTATGTGGGTGCTGTCTTTCTCAGCCGGAAATCAGGCAGCGAGAAAAAATGGCCCGCAGCCGTGCCGTTGCCGTCTTTGAATATTCAGGGACTCGATGAGTGGCTTGTCCGGACAGGTCACGAAACGTTCCCGCGAGCCTCATTTCCGGTGGAAGAAATAGCAAAAGCCGCGGGCAGTCTGGCAAATGTCCATCTGAATCCTGATTTTGACAGTGTTTATCGCCGAGCAGCGCTCTTTGAAGTTTTTGACGGAAAGGTTCTGCCGTCTATGGCGCTGGCCGGATATCTCAGCGGCAAGCGCGAAACGCCTTTGAAAATTTCTTCCGGACGTTTCATGCTGGGCGGGAGGGAAATTCCGGTGGATTCCGCAGGCAGGGCCATTCTCAATTTTCGCGGTCCTTCGGGGACCCACAAATCTTACAGCGCGGCGTCAATCATGCAGATGATCTTCGCCCCACACCTGTTTCCGGTGTTTATCCGGGCGTGGAAATTTCCGCCACGATGCTCGACAATTTGCTGGCCGATGACTTTATCCGTCCGGTACCCCCGCTTCCGGTTGTTGTCATTACCCTGATAATGGTTCTTCTTGCCGGTTTGGCAACGTCCAGGGTATCCGGTTTTTTACCGAGTGTTCTTGTCTATATTTTCTTTATCTGTGCGCCGGTTGTTCTTTGTCTGATGGCTTACCGGTTGGGATTCTGGATGCCGCTGGTTGTGCAGGAGACGGGCGTTGCCGTTACGCTTATCACGGCGGGGCTGATTTATTATACCACCGAAGGGCGACAGAAGATCTTCATCAAGAACGCCTTCAAACAGTATTTGAGTCCGGATGTTATTGAACAGATCATCGAGCATCCCGACCGCCTGAAACTGGGCGGTGAGCGAAAAATGCTCTCCATCTTTTTTTCCGATATTGAAGGATTCACGGGCATATCCGAAGGGCTTGATCCCGAGGCGCTTACCCATTTGCTAAACGTCTACCTTACCGCCATGACCGATATCATCCATGAGGAGGGCGGTACGGTGGACAAGTATGAAGGTGACGCCATTATTGCCTTCTGGAACGCACCGCTGACGCAGCCCGATCATGCCACCCGTTGCGTCCGGGCCGCCCTGCGCTGCCAGGCAAAGCTTGACGAAATGCGTCCTTCGTTTCGCGAGAGCCTGGGGAAGGATTTGAAAATGCGCATCGGCGTCAATACCGGATACGCCGTGGTGGGCAACATGGGGTCTCACTCGCGGTTTGATTATACAATGATCGGAGACGCTGTGAATCTGGCTTCACGCCTGGAAGGTATCAACAAACAGTTCGGCACTTACACGTTGATCTCGCAGACCACAAAAGAGGGGATGGCCGACGCCTTTCCCACGCGTGAAGTATCGCGCGTCGCCGTTGTCGGTCGGAAAGAGCCCGTTGTTGTATATGAACCTGTGCTTCCGGAAGACATGAATGAACAAAAACAAAAAACGCTGGCCATATTTTCAAAGGCGTTGAATTTGTACTATCAGGGCGACTTCGACCATGCGAGGTCGGTCTTTGCCGGCATTGCCCAGCATGATCCGGTGGCACAGATTTATGTCGATAAATGTGCCGAACTTCTTGCCGGTCCGCCCGAAGACTGGCAGGGTGTCTGGGTGATTACGACGAAATAGCCTTCTTTCCGATGTGCAGCCAAGTGATGCCGAAGGTCAGCGGGTATTTTTCCACATGGATGCGTCGCCCTGCATGACCTGGATCCGGCCGGCAAGCTTTTTCTTCCGGACTTTGTTTTTTGCCGCCTCAACCATTTCATCTACAAAGTCCAGGCCGGTCACGGAAATGTCCGGATGCCTTTCGGCCGCGGCGATCGAAAGATCACCTGTCCCACAGGCAACATCCAGGTAGCGGCTGGTTTGAAAAAACCGCATTTTCCCCGCGGCAAAATTGCGCCAGGCCACATCACGCCGGAGGCTTAAAAACCGGTTTAAAAAGTCGTATTTACCGGTGATGGTGGAAAATATTTCCTTCACCATGCGGATACGTTCTTGGTCCGTGATGTCTTTTACAGGGGGATACTTGTCGGGGGATGATTTTCCCATGTTCTTCTTTCCTGCCGGTTTTGTAGCTGCGGCTTTATCAGCGATGCTGGGCAAATGCAACAGAATAATAGAGACGGCCTTCAAGGGGAACTGAACGTTGCGGGACTTAGGACCTCAGGGGCTGAATGCAGGATCTTACGCTTTTATAATTGTCGATTTGAGCATGGCAATTCCGGCAGTTGATAAATCAAACAGGCCTTGATTGAAGCTTATTCATGCAGTTTACCGCCATCTCTTTCAAGGCAGGCAGGGTGTCCGCATTTGTTGCGGCTGTTACCAGATTCTTAACGCCGTTGGGAATATGTTTGAGGAAATCAGGTTTGTTTTTTTTGAGTCCAAGAAAACCGAAGGCGCCGAGAGCCTGCATCAAACGCTGCGCCGCGCCTTCCCAGAAAAAATCGGTGAATTGATCCAGACTGTAGTTCGGCTGCATGATCCTGTAGTAGAAGGCAATCAACTCGTTTCGTTCATCCGGAGAGAGCGACACATACGGGTCGCAGATCAGCGACCCCAGGTCATAGAACAGGTTGCCGTGCCTCATGCCCTGGAAATCAATGAAAACGGGCCGGTCATTTTTAATCATGATGTTGCAGACCGCTTCAATAAAATTTTCCATGAAGTAGTTGTGCTCCCACCGGTACAAAGAACGGTCGTAACTTTTGGCCAGTTTCAGATCAGCCGGCACATCCTCAAGCGGTATGCGGTGCAGTCTGTGGATCTCGGAAAGCGCCCGCAGGTAAAAGTAACGTCTTTTGTGCCAGGGGTAAGCGGCCTGTGAGTATAAATCGGTGCTGCCCAGGTCTTCGATGAGCAAAAAGCGTTGACGGTAATCAAATGCGATAATCAGCGGTACGGGAAAATTGATGTTGGTCAGGAAACGGTTGATCCCCGCCCAGTAGGCATTTTCTTCTACTTCGTTGCCATAATTCATGAAGATGAAGGTTTTGCCGTCGGGCAGAAGCACGCGGTAAAAGCTGCGGTCCGATCCGCCCTTCTTGATGGAGTCATATTGAAAATCTACGACACCCAGATGGTGATTTAAAAATGCTCGTATTTGCCGGTTCATGAAACAGCTTTCTTCCGAACGGATGCGATTTATTATAAACCTCTTTGAGTCAACCGCTCAAATTCCGCTAGTGATCCCACATCATACCAGTAGCCTTCGTTCAGAAGCACGCCGCCGACAGATTGGGGATTTTCCTGAATCATGGACAAAAGCGGCCCAACGATTGATTCTACGTGTCCGGGAGAGAGCCTGCCCAGAATTCCCGGATGATTGAGCGTATGTCTCATATCGCAGATAAAGCCTCCGGAGTCAATGTTGACGTTGAGAAGCGGTCCGCTGCTGCGAAGCGCAAGGGTAACCTGTGTTTGCAGTTCAAAATGCCTGTCAATCAGCGGCGCAAGCGGCAGGTTTGTGATGATGTCGCCGTTATAGACGAGAATGCGTTCATCCTGTGCGATCAGGTCTTCGATATTCTTGATGCCGCCTGCCGTGTCGAGAAGTACAGGCTCATGCCGGAATGTGATCGGTATACCCTGCCAGCTGCCTTCAGGAAACGCCTCGGTGTATTTTTCGGCGCAGTGATGCGTGTTGACGATGAATCTCCGGATCCCTTCTATGCGCAGATGTTCCATCGCGTATGTGATGATCGGCCGCCCGCCTATAGGCAAAAGCGGCTTGGGCATGTTTTCGGTGAGCGGCCGGAGCCTTGTTCCCAATCCCGCGCCCAGGATAAATGCGGTGTTAATTTGCATAGTTCTCGTTCCTTGCCTATGGGTCATGGAGACGTTTCAGGCGGACAATTGCGCAAGCCATTTGCCGGCGCTGACAATGGAGATATTGTCTTTTCGCTGTTCTCGACGGAGATTTTGAACCAGTTGCAGAGCGACCGCTCCGGGCAGTTTCTTTGCCATTATGTCCAGTGACGCTGAAGTTGTATCGTCGGAGGTCTTCACTTCAATGAGATGGGTCGCCTTACCCTTTTTGCTGAGCAAAAAGTCAACTTCTTTGCCTTCTTTGGTTTTAATGTAATTCAGTTCAATATCCTCGCCGTCGATATCCTGCTTATACTGAACATGCTTTAACAGACAGACGGCACAGGTGTTTTCCAGTTGGCGTCCTTCGCCGCCCAGAACAAAGCCGCTGTCATAAAAATACAGTTTAGGTTCTTTCAAAATTGCTCTGGCCACATTGGTGTGAAAGGGACGCACGGTAAACACAATGCAAAGAATTTCCAGAATGTCGATATATCGGCGCGCCGTATTGGGCGCAATCTGAAGATCCTGAGCAATCGATGTATAAGAAAGAGGAGAGCCGACCCGAGAGCGCAACAGCTCCAGCAGCAGCCGCATTGAAGATTGCGCCAGCGAGCCGCTTCTGTATCCGAACCGGATAAGAGAGGCTCCGGGAAACCGCCCAACCGGTTCAAAAGCGCCAGCGATTCATCAGGCTTTATGGAATCCTTAAGTTCGCGAACAGAAATCGGGTTGAGGCGCATGGGAAAATAACGGCCGGCAAGCGACTCGCCTTCCCGCCGGAACGTGTCAAGTCTGGCACTCCCGGTGATCAGCATGGCTTGATTTTTAACGCGGGTGTCATAAACTCCTTTAATGAATTTCTTCCATTGAGGCTTTTTGTGGATTTCATCCAGGATGAGAAAATCACTTTTGATAGGCCACGACTGATTGTTAATGATTGCGGCATCGGCAATATTGTCAAAATTCAGATACTGCGGCGACGTAAACTCCGGCATGAGCGCCTTAGCCAGCCATGTTTTACCGACTTGCCGCGGTCCTGTCACAATGACCATCTTCTTCTGCAGATCTTTCTTTATCGAATCGTAAAGATATCTTTTCATGCCTGACTATCTAGCAGGACTTTGCATAAAAGTCAAGACTATCATGCAAACCGTTGCATAATAGTCATAGTGCTTCCGGTGCCGGAAAGCAACTTTCCCGATCATTGCCTCAATCTTTGCCGCACCGGGCAATTGTTCAAGATTGATCATGTAAATAATTGGGTCAGCCAGGGAATCTCTAAATTTGTCACTATCAGTTGGAGTTTAAGTTATTTTATAAGTCCCGACCCATACTTGACTTCACAGACAGTGTCCAATTAATCTTTATCTTGATAATTTTTATACCTACTACTCTTCAGTATTTGATAGACTACAAGGTTAATAATTTCTATTTGAAAGGTTCGGCAAAAAGGAAGCTGGATCTCTGCATTTGGCACTACGGGTTTTGTTTTGCTTGAATTCTCAAGAGTAAAGATTTTACTATCCTCGCCCTCGGTGAAATCCGGATGCCGCAGAAGACGTTGAGCATTGACTGGGTCTTTCCGGAAGACGGCCGGACGTTTCTACAAAAACCAGGTCTCCCGGTGTTGTCATAGACCCGACGGTCGAAATGGTGGTATTTGGATCACCGGACATCTCTGAGCCGTTGGTCACTATGGCCGGGTTTGCCCAGCTTTGCCGTAACCGGTCGTATCGCGCCACGGTGTCTTGGTCCACACCAAGCTCACGCGATATGCGCCGGCATGACCACTTCGGCTCCAGTAAGCCTATGATTACATGTATGTTTACCATTCTGAGTCTGTTTGACATGTATATCCTCCCTACAAATGTGCAAAAAGGACAGACGCTATCTCTCCTCATAAATGGCGGGGATTAAGCGACCGCGAACAAACAGTATATTTGGATTGAGACATTGATACAACAAGGCGTATCGGGCAAGGTTTCCCAAAATGCTCAAGAATGCTACGGATGCCCTGTTCAGGCAGATGGCAAACTTGCTATTCATGGTTAAGGCATTGTCACTTCTTCCGGTGGGGTAGCTGGTTCAGGCATAGTCACTTCTTTGGGGGGGGTAGATGGTTCAGGCATCGTCACTTCTTCCGGGGGTGTAGATGGTTCAGGCATCGCCACTTCTTCCGGGGGGTTAGATGGTGCAGACATTGTCACTTCTTTGGGGGAAGTAGACGGTGCAGGCATAGTTACTTCCTTGGGGGAAGTAGATGGTTCAGGCATTTCCGCTTTGTATTGATTATCAGAAGGGGTAAAAAACCTGTAAACGAAAATTAATGAAATCAACAAAAGTACGGCAATTAATAAGTATATGATTTTTTTTTTAAACATAACATTAAAACCCTCTGTCAAATTTTGAATCAATTAGCGCATAGCAATTAAATCTTTTCAATGACACTTTCCAACCCAAAACAGACACTGCTTTACCCTCCATGAAGGCATCGTCATTGATGACCGCCTGTTGCAATCTGTTTCCTTTCTGTTCAGCAAAGAAGGACTTCCAGAAGAAAAAATGAATCAACCGGATAAAACCTTAATACAACACACCCTGCCGAATACACCAAGACAGCAACCCCGATGATGATTCGGGGTTGCTGTTCGAATACTGCAATTATATTAATATGGGCCTATTGCACAATGGTCCATGCTGGATCTGTAACCGTACTAACATATGCCGTAGAGGTAATTGCTACGCCATTCATATACCAGACCAGATTCTTTCCGCTGGTTGTGTTTCTCCAGAGAATGTCGGGATTGCCGTCCATGTTGAAGTCAGCCGTGCCCACGATGGTCCATGCTGGATCCGTAACCGTAGTAAGATATGCCATAGAGGTTGTTGTTCTGCGTAACCGTAGTAAGATATGCCATAGAGGTTGTTGTTCTGCCATTCATATACCAGACCAGATTCTTTCCGGTGGATGTGTTTCTCCAGAGAATGTCTGGACTACCGTCATTGTTGAAGTCATTCTTGACAGCAGGTACATACACAGTAATATAGTCGGACTTCGTACTTGTATTCGACCCATAGGCATTGGCCACCGTCAGAGAAACCGTAAAGGTTCCGGTTGATGAATAAGTATGCGTAGGATTTTTGGTGATGCTGGTTGCTCCGTCTCCAAAGTTCCAGCTCCACGCCGTCGGACCGCTTGTCGATTGATCGGTAAAAGAAACCGTCAATGGTACTTTTCCTGCTACGGGCGAGGCTGAAAAATTAGCCGCAGGCGCGGGCGGGGTCGGAAGTACCGTGATCTTTACATATTCGTCGGAACCCGAATCATCATTGGATGTATTGTTGGATTTATGCTCTTCTTTCAAGTCGGAATCTATCCAGACAAAGAAGTAATACGTCCCGGGAGTTTTGATTGCAGATATTAGAGCATCAGAGGATGATATTTCCATTTCCTCGGTGTCGGAATCGTCATCTTTTCCTGCTTCTCCCAGATCATAGTTTACTGTGTCGCTGCCGATTTTTACATCGCTATTATGGTCAAAAGTCTTGTTGGTTGAGAAATAGTATTTAACTTTGAAGTCATCTTTGTCCGCTTCTGCTTCCCCGTCATTGCTTACTTTGACTTTGAGCTGGATTGTCTTCGTCTCGTGTTGGTACATCACAAGATCTTTGCGCCAGTCACTCTCACCAGAAAAATGACCTTTGACGTAGCTGACATCGAGGTCGGGCAGGCTGTTCGAGGAAAAGGGATGAGCATTTAGAAAAGACATAGGATCAGTAAATCCATATGTGACATCTTTACTGGAAGTATACCCGCGCCACGGATTATTGGGCTCTGGATCAGACCCAGGATGTATAGAAAAGTGCAAATGAGGAGGATTCCAATCACTGCGCGTATATCCTATTATCTCTCCCTCAGAAATGTCACCAGTTCCTACTTGATTGTCCAAGTGTCCATACATTGCAGTAAACTTAGTGCCGTCCGCTGCCTCATATCGAACCAAAACACACCCACCGGGGCAGGTGCCGTTACATCCGTAACCACTATGATTACCGGAACTTATGACTGTGCCATTTCCAATCGAGTAAACCGGCTTTCCTGCGTTATTACACATATCTTGGGCAAGGTGATACCCCCAACCGGAATTATATCCAAGCCAACCAAGGTACCCACAGAAATTTGACGATCCCGTGGGATAAATCCAACCCGATGACATAGTCTCAGCTGATATGCCTGGCACTGATAAAGTCGTGAGCATTGTAAATATAAGAATAATAAATGAGAGAATACCTAGCTTTTTCTTAAACATCACATCCTCCTAGTCTTAATTGCAGTCAACCGCAGATAACAATACATAAGCCGCTCCAAATGAATTCCCATAGGAATCCATCCCTGGCAGCTCGGCGATCTATGGATGATGATTTGACCCGTGGCTTTCCGTCCCGAGTGGAACTTGGCGGGGTGGCTTTTTCAGGTTAAACAAATGCGTAAAAACTCTTACAGAAGAATATTAAAAAAACAATACTACTTTTGCAGTATTAATAACGGCATCTGATGAAAAATTCTGCACTTTATGCGTAGCTGCTAATATTCGATGCCTGTATGTATTCAATTAAAGGATGATGACCGGCAAAATCAGATAGGCTATTTTTGAAAAATAAGGGTTCGCACGACCCAGGAAGCTATAAGTCTTCCTGCCTTTCTTGGGCAAATCTTACCTGCTTACAGAATATTTATACAGGAATTAATGGTAGGAGGAAGGAGTGGGTAAGATCGGCTTTACAAAAATACATGATTGAATATTTGCACATTGCTACTATAATGTGAAAGCATGATCACAACAAATCTGAATCTTGCCGGTTATCTCGTTCACCTAATCAAAGTGTTATTACCAATATACCATTATCTATCCCTATTGCTATTTGAATCTTCAGCGATAATATTTGGCAAAAATTGATTTTGGATATTGCCATTATTTTACTTTTTGTGCTTTTTGTACTTTTTTTTGACCTTTAGATTCTTAGCAGATGAATTCTCATTAGTATTTGATGCATAAGGAGATATCGCATTATAAAATTTGCAGAAAGCTTCAATTATAGCCGGTGTAGCAGCTACTGAACCAGGACCAATATTATATGATATTTCTACACGAATTGTTTTTTTACCGATATCCGTTATTAAAACATTAAATGGAGCCCTGTTTCCTTTACCGAATGCAATCGCTGTTGAAGCACTTATTAAGCCCGCCTCTTTATTGCTACTAGAAATTTGTAAACCATTCGCTGATATTGCAACAAGGGCTTTATCAAATGCTTGCCCTTTTGATAAATTAGAAAATACTTTAAAGCTTTGATATGTTCTACCTTCCCAAAAACTACCTCCTTCTGTGAAATTAGGAACACAATTGTTTTGTACAGTTTCTGTGTTCCCTGCATCTTGTACAGTTCCATTATTCCCTGTTGTCGCACAACCATAAACATACACAGATAAAAAAATTAACAAAATCAATATTTTTTTCATAATTTCTCCTCATATGTTTTATTTTTGCCAATGCATGTTGGTCTGCTTGCTTGATTCCCCGCCACATGTGCTACAACGCCCAGACCGGTAATATTCTTTTCAACATAGGCATAGTGCCATACTTCCGTGCCCTGCTTTATATTATCGTCTTTAGTCAGAGGCTCTCCGCATATTTTCAGGATATCTTCTTTTTTTGATGATTCCATCTTGATATTCATTTTAAGAACATCAATTTCGCATCTTCTTCCATGCGTTGCACACGACATTGAAAACATAGAAAGAAATAGTATTATGGTAAACAAACAGATATTTTTTCTCCAAAACATCATGATTCACACCCTTCAGAAGAAATTAGTATGTTCAGATAAATGCTTTTATGCCCATAGAACAAGTCAAGTTCTATTCAAATAATTCTTGGTGCTTCAAATGTAAGGGCGGCAATTTATCAGGTGTCTGGACAACACATTCTGTGTATTCAGATTTCAGTTTATCACCATCGTATTTGTAGTCTTTAACGCATTTCTGGATAGTGACGGGCGAACAGGACATCAAAAGAAATAAAAAAAACATAAATACAATGCTACGAATAACAAACTTCATGGAATCCTCCTTCTCAAATTATAATTGTGGTCTTCCCTGGCTATTTGCGCCTGTTGTATCTTAACCTTTAGATCACGGTGACGTTTTTCTCTGTTGCTCTCCGAACGATCCACCCAATCATAATATCCGCTCCTGGATACTTCCAGCAACCGACACATTACCGCTACCCTATAACGAACGATAAGTGATATTCATTGCCGCCTTCATTGATTGAGTTGACAAAAATTCCCTTTTTTGTGAATTTACAAGGAGTTCTATAAAAATGTCAAAATACAAAGCAATAATTGTACCTTTCAATTCTCTTTCTTGTCAGTAACTCTCTCGTGTTATTCGCTATCAATTGATAGAAAATGATTTGCACGGGTTCAAATAATCTTCTGCCTGATGAAATGGAGCATATCCTGTGTGAGTCGACATCGCAAATCGTAAAAGTATACGACACTAAATACTGACATATCATGTTGTATGGCCACCATGTTTTACACAAATATTTGGAATTAAACGTAATACAACCTTTTTTGGGTTTGTAAGGATATCCGACATCTTAATAGGGCAGAGTGTTATCCCATGTTGTACCCGCCACGAGAAGGATAATTTGGGGGATCTTTCCCCATAAAAGCGGGCATCTGTAGGATGACGATACAGAATGACGGCAATGTTGTGTTCACAGGAAGCGTTACAGCGGCAGCCCTCTATAATTTCAGCTCCTGCACGCTAAAAGACAATGTGAAAACATACGAGAATGCTCTCGAGACGGTGAAGAAACTCCATGGTGTTCGTTTTGACTGGAATTGACCTTTCCCCCAAAAACTGAGCCATTTTCAAATTGAGTCCTTCCTGATAATAAAGAAAGAAGAAAGGGAGGAACATGGGATGAAAGGAAAGCGGTTCAAACCGGAACAAATCATCCGGATAATCAAAGAATCAGAAATGGGCGTCAAAAACATCGATATTTTCCGGAAGTACGGGATATCGGAGCAAACGTTTATAACTGGAAGAGCAAATACGGCGGCATGGAAGTCGGCGACGCCATGCAGCTGAAGGTTTTGGAGGACGAGAACCGCAAGCTGAAGGGGCTAGTTGCCGATTTAAGCCTAGACAATAAAATTCTCAAGGACCTTCTGGGGAAAGCTTCTAATGCCCAAAGCGAAAAAAGCTGCGGTTCAGCATGTAGTGACCACCTTTGGGCGAAGCGAACGGAAGGCTTGCCGGTTGGTCAATCTTTCCAGATCGACCAACCGCTACAGGGAAAACAGGAAAGATGAGCAGGCCCTGCGGGAAAGAATGAAAGAACTGGCTCATAAACATAAGCGGTATGGCAGCCCCCGGCTTCATGTGTTGTTGAAGAAGGAAGGGAAAGTGAAAAACCATAAACGAACAGAGAGAATCTACGCTGAGGAAGGATTGGCGATTCGACGAAAGAAAGAGAAAAGCAGATTCCTTCCCTGCGCGTTCCTCTGCCGGAAGCCACCATGCTCAATGAAACGTGGTCCATGGACTTTGTCCATGATTCCTGCACAAACGGCACCAGAGTCAGAGTATTGACCGTCGTGGATGATTTTACCAGGTCATGTCCGGGATTATTAACGCAATCATCGATTCCCGGACACAGGGTAACCGCCTTTTTAGACCAACGCGCAATCATTCACGGTTATCCTGGATCGATTCGTGTGGATCATGGACCGGAATTTACGGGGAAACACTTTCAGCAATGGGCTGAGCAACGAAGGATTCATATCGAATACACACGACCGGGTAAACCAATGGACAATGCTTTTATCGAGAGTTTTAATGGCAAGTTGCGGGATGAATGCCTCAACGAATATTGGTTTCTGAATCTCAAACACGCGCAGGATGAAATAGAAAAATGGCGGATTGAATACAACGAAGAGAGGCCACATCGTTCTTTGGGAAATAGAACGCCATATGAATTTGTCAAAGAACATCAATTTATGCTACAGGAGCAAAGACTCAATTTGAACTTGGTACATATTTCGGGGTAAGGTCATCAGGAAGCAAATAGTGATTCTCGAAAGTTTGTATCCTTGCTGCCAGGGACACTCCGTCTAACTACATGAAACGACCTTAATCCTTGTCCCTTGATCCTTGTCCCTTGATCCTTTCGCCTTTATCCTTTTTCCTTCTTCCCGTACTCCGGATCAATCTTCACCAGCGCCGTGACGATGAATCCGGGGATCGTCGTCAGTAAAATCCAGTAGTAAAAATTGATATACCCAAGTTTTTCCTGAATCCAGCCGCTGGACATGGCGGGCAGCATCATACCCAGGGCCATGATGCCGGTACCGATGGCGTAAAAGACGGTTTTGTATTCCCCCTGCGAAACCATGATCATGTACATCGTGTAGGCGGTAAAGCCGAAGCCGTAGCCGAACTGCTCGAAAGCCACGGCTGAAGCGATCAGCCAGAAGTTTTCGGGTTGTGCATGGGACAGATACACAAAAATCAAATCCGGCAGGTGCATGATGATCACCATTGGCCACAGCCAGAATTTCAGACCGTTTCGGTAAATGACATAACCGCCCAGAAGTCCGCCCAGCATGAGCGCCACAACGCCGACGGTTCCATAGATCCAGCCGACCTCTGCGGTTGTCAGTCCCAGACCGCCTTTTTCACGGGCGTCAAGGAGAAAAGGAGCTACCATTTTTACCAGCTGCGCTTCGGCAAAACGGTAAAACAAAAAGAAACAGATAATGATAATTATATCCTTGCGACGGAAGAACAGGGTGATGATGCGGAAATATTCAGCCACAACACCCCGCCCTTTGTCCAGGGGAGCGCTGTGATCGGTTTCGGGATAAGGCAAAATAAAAAAATGATAAAAGCACAAGGCCAGAAAGAACGCGGCGACAACCACGAATGTGATTGACCAGGCGGAAGCCACCGGATAGCCGTGCTTTTGAAGCGTGCCGGCCAGAATGACCAGTCCGCCCTTGGAAGCGATAGTGGCCACGCGGTAGAAAACCGTCCGTACGCCGACAAACGCCGCCTGCTCGGGGGTGGTCAGCCCCAGCATGTAAAAGCCGTCAGCGGCAATATCGTGGGTGGCGGAGGAAAACGCCATGATCCAGAGCATGGCGAGCGTATAGCGGACAAAGTCACTGACGGGCAGCGTCAGAGCGACACAGGCAAACGATCCGCCGATGGCCAGTTGCATGGCGATAATCCAGAAGCGCTTGGTGCGGAAGAGATCGACAAAAGGACTCCATAGCGGTTTGATGACCCAGGGCAGGTATAGCCAGCTGGTGTACAGGGCGATGTCGGTGTTGGAGAGCCCCAGATTTTTATACATCACGACGCTGACGGTCATGACGATCATGTAGGGAATGCCTTCCGCAATATAGATTGAAGGCACCCAAAGCCAGGGATTCCGCTTCATTCGCCTGTCTTTGCTGGCTTTGTTTTTATTTGGATCAGACATGAAATTCCTTTACCGGTGTTTGCTCCAGTGTATTATTGCATATGCCTTGTTCAATACAGTTTTTTCAAAATTGCACCCGTAAAGTAATGTGCCAAAATTTTTTCCGCTTGATGCCCTTGAGACGCCATAACCGCCGCGCCGATCTGGCACAGGCCCACGCCGTGTCCCCATCCGCCGCCATGGAAGATGAAGCGTTTGATCCGGCCGTCCATATCATGTTCAACGGCGACAATAAAAGCGCTGGAGAGTAAATGGCTTTCCGAAAGCCAGCGGCGGATTTCCAGCTCTTTGCCCACGAGGACGGTTTTTTTTGACCCGACGATTTTCAATTTACAGATTCTGCCGGACGGGCCTCTTTCCACCGGTATAATGTGTTGCAGATCGCCAAAATCTATGCCGGATTTTTTACAAAGAATGGCTTCCAGTTCCTCCCGTGCATAGGCCGCCTGCCAACGGTAGAAATGCAGCGTTTCCCGGTCAAAGGCCGGCAGTATCCTGCCCAGCAACTCTGCATCCGCCGTGTTGCAATAGGCGGACGGCCGGGATGTCAGCCAGTCCACCGCGTCCTTTTCCGATTGAACCGGCGGATGGGCGCATGCGCCGTCGGTGATGCTTTGCAGATAGGCCGGTGACCGGTTTTCCCATGCAGACGGAAAAATTTCCGTTTGTCCGCCACAGCATTTATAATATCGCGCGTCGCAAATGTCACCGTCATAAACAAGAAACAAACCCCGTGTGGCATCTATGGCGCGCGCGACATTTTCGGAGATAATTCTGGTGATGCCCTGGTACCGCTGGCAGTGGTCGTCGGCACAGACGTCAAATCCTTCATGATCGTTGACATCCTGCCAGACGATAATTTCGTTTTCATCGCTCATCCGGGTGAGCGTTTGCCGGGGGGCTTTCTTTTTGGCCAGCATGGCAACCAGCCAGCTGCGGGCCGTTACGGCTTGTGTTTTGAGAAACTCCAGAGGCGCCTCGGCGGACATTTCCGACGAGATGACGGAAGCAAGATAGTCTTCCAGGGGAACGACATTGATGAGGTGAAAGTCATTCTTGCCCTCCATGGAAAGCAGCAGGGCGCCGCGAAAAGATTGCTGCTGGATTCTCTGCCAGTGAAAGTCAATGCCGATTTTTACATTCCCAACGGTAAAAAACGCGTCTGGTGACGCGCCGGGGGTGAGCATTAATTCTTTTTGGCGTATGATTTCCCGACAGGAGCAATCGGCAAGAACGATTTGCCCGTTTTCGGCGCGGGCGGATAATTCACCGGTTACGTCGCGTCCGTCCGGCAGAAAAAAAATACCTTCCAGTTTCAATCGGGATTCAGGACATTTTTGCAGGAGGGCAACTTTAATTTTCGGTTCGCAATCGATCATTCATTCGTCCGAACGGTTTTTGA
>PHBN01000092.1 GCA_002840635.1 Deltaproteobacteria bacterium HGW-Deltaproteobacteria-1 | reverse complement strand
TCTCGTTCATGCCGAAGCGCTTAAAAAAGCGGTGCTCGATTCCGTCCCCGCGGCAACAAAAGATAATAACATCCATGCCTTCAATACAGGAAGGGAGTATGGCACTTCAATCATCAAGGGATTGGTAAAGCCCGAACCGGGAAAACATCAAGACTAGAAAAAAAGGTTTAAGGAACGCTTCGACAGGCTCAACGACCGAAAGCGCAAGGCTGAAAGAAAAGCCCGGCGGGTTAACCCGCCGGGCTTTATTTTTTTAGGCCTTGAACCTTAAGCCTTTTTCTTAGTTATACCCTTCCTCATACGCCAGCATATCCAGATGCAGAGTGGCGATATCTTCAATATCAAGATTCACATCATCAGAAGACTTGGGAAGCTCAATAATCTTTATATAGCGGCGGCATTTGTTGCAGACGTCAACACGGTGGCTTTCTTCGCCTTCCACTGCAAAATAAGCCAGCGAGTGCTGTTCTTCATTACCGCAGAAGGGACATTTGATACGGCGGAAGTGCCATTTATACCCGCACTGATGACAGAAGAGATAACGTCTGCCGTCTTCACTTTCACGGATTTCTCCGATCTTCGGCTCCTTGCCGCAAATCGGGCAGTAGCCTTCCGTCCAGCCGTATTTCTCGACCGCCGCCCCGTATTTTTCCGCTATCACTTCCAATTCGGGACGAAGGCTTTCTTCGAAGAACAAATCGATCAGGTCAAACTGATCATCGCTCTCATCCAACGCTGCGAGGTCCCGGGGTGATGTTTCTTCCTCTGAGGCACAAAACGAAGCATGGATAATATTTTCCCAGTTAAAATGCTCGTCTTTGATCACATCCAGAAACTTATGCGCTTCGGTCGGTATTCTTTTCTCGGCAATCGAAATGAGAGAGTAAAAATATTCCTTCGGACGGGTTAAATCGTATTTTTGTCCGGAGAGATCAATCAGGGGCAGGCCGCCCTTCATTTTTCCATCGATTAATTTTTCTTCCACTGAAAAAATCGGGATTGTCATGTTCTTGCGGTAATTTTCGCGAAGAATGAGAATATCAGCCAGGATGTCCAGAAGATCGGTGTAATGAGGATTGGTTGCCTTGTAATCCTCAATTGTTTTTAAAGTGTTTTGCAGTTTTGCAGCCATGAATCGTTGTCCTCCATATTTTTCATTTGCCAACTTTATCATTCCCGAGCGGCAGTTTAAGTAAGATAACAACGGCAGCACCGAATGCAAATGATTTTTACCTTATCTGCTTTCCTTCGCATCTTCAAGAAATATTTATTATAAGGTATGTTGCTGGAATATCAGAAGAAAATTAAAGTAATCACGACAAACAACGTAATCAGAATCGGAATCGAATATTTAAACATGAAACCGAAGAAGCTCGGCATTTTAATCCCCGCCTCTTCCGCGATCGATTTTACCATGAAATTCGGAGCGTTGCCTATGTATGTATTGGCGCCCATAAAGACCGCTCCCGCGGAAATCGCTGCCAGATAGGGTATTTTTTCGACAATGAGCGCAGAAACTGCCTGTGCTTCAGAAACGCCGGGGTAAAACTTACCCAGCGCACTGTTGAAGAAGGTCAGATAAGTCGGGGCGTTGTCCAGAAAACTGGACAACAAACCCACTGCCCAGAAATATTGGGCCGGCGTGTTGACGGATTTGGTCACGACCGCCAGTGCGCCTTGCTCACCCGCTTTCAGTATCGCCAGAGCCGGAATAATCGTAATGAAAATGCCGGCAAATAGATAGGCCACTTCCAGTATCGGCGCCCAGCTGAATTCGTTGCCTTTTCGAGCTTCCGCTTTTGTAAAAACCAGAGATAAGACGCCCATTAAAATCAAGACGGCGTCTCTGATCAAATTTTCTGCCGTCTGGTGGACCCCGAAAAGATTGACTTCGCCTAATTTAACCGTTCCGCTGAACAAAACAGCGGCGATGATGCCGGCAAGAAATATGAAGTTATAAGATCCCTCAATTCTCAAGGGTTCCGGCTCGGTATCAGATGCATCGGTTTTGCTTTCTTTTTTATAACAATACGAATCCATGATGAAATAGAGTACCAGAAGAATCACACTGGCAAACGCCATCTCCGGCAAAATATGCATCGTCCAAAAGAAGGGAACGCCATGCAGAAAGCCCAGGAACAGTGGCGGATCGCCGAGCGGGGTCAGCGCACCGCCGATATTGCTGACCAGAAAAATAAAAAACACAATGGTGTGGACTTTATGCACGCGCCATGCATTGGATCGCAGGATCGGCCGGATCATCAGCATGGAGGCACCGGTCGTGCCAATGACGGACGCCAGGAGCGTTCCGATCATCAGAATTACCGTATTAACGGCAGGTGTGCCCTTTAAAGATCCCCTCACGTAAATTCCGCCCGAAACGGTGAATAATGCCCAAAGCAGCAGGATAAACGGGATGTAATCAATGATGATAATGTGGGCAATCTCATACGCCGCGATTTCACGGAAGAAATACAAAAACGGCATGGCAAAAGACATGGCCCAGAAAGCGGAAACCTTCGGAAAATGATAATGCCAGAAATGCGGGACAAATAAGGGCATCAGTGCGATGGAAAGAAGAATACCGGCAAAGGGCAAAATTGACCAGAGAGGGAGCAGAAACCCCAGATTTACTGAACTTTCCGCAGCCATGCACAAAGAAGGCATGATGAGCGAGACAAATATCGCACAATAAAAAATACTGAGATATCGTTTCATCCGACCCTATTTTTCTCCATCAAAATGATTTTCAACATATATCGTCCTGGTCGGATAAGCAAACTCAATGCCTTCCATCTGGAAGCGACGGAAGATTTCAAGATTGATCGATTCCTGAACGTCCATATAGACGTTAAAATCAGGTGTTGCTACAAAATAGACCACTTCATAATTCAGCGATGAATCTGCGTATTCCTTGAAATGAACACGGTCAAGGCGGGCACTATCCTGTTTTTCGATGATATCCGTGACCATCTCCTTGATCAGTCTGAGCTTCTCCAGCGTTGTCTGATACACAACACCGAATTTAAAAACGATGCGGCGCTCATCCATGCGCTTGTAATTGTGAATGCGGCTCTTTAAAAGATCGTTGTTCGAAAAAATGAGCTGCTCACCGCTCAGGCTACGGAGCCTGGTAGTCTTCAGGCCGATATGCTCGACAGTGCCTGAAAGAGTATCTACAACAACAAAATCGCCGATGACAAACGGTTTGTCCAGTACGATGGACAGGGAGGCCAGCAAATCCCCCAGAACATTCTGGACGGCCAGCGCCACCGCGATGCCGCCGATCCCCAGGCCTGCAATCAATCCGGTAATGTTCACTCCCAGATTATCCAGGATCAGGAGAAAAACGACGACCCACAGAATCATTTGAGCCACGAAAGCAAGCAGAGCGAGCGTCGTGGTTTTGGACGCATCCTGTTCCATTCGCCTTGCAATCGTCTGCTTCATCCCGAAAGAAATTCCGGCGCCGGCCCATAGACCTCCCTGCACAATCAGAATCAGGATGACCGCTTTCTGCCATAACGCTGCAAAGGATGGTTTGATCGTAATCGCATGGGAAGCAACATAGGCGGAGGCGACAAGCAGAATTATAAATTTGGTTTGCTTGAGCATGCTGACGAGAAGGTCATCGATTTGATTATTCGTTGACAACGCCAGCTTTGATAACTTACCGATGGCCACGCGCTGAATAATTTTCAGCACAGCAAATATAACTATTAAAATAACGGCGGCGATCAGCCAGTCTCTGACCGTATTTCCCAGATAGATACTTTCCAGTAAATCCATTTCTCTTCCTGTTCGGTTAATGTGCCGTCGATCGGCAATTTCTTTCGTAATTCTCCAATGGTTAAAAATGATGAAGATAATCTACTTTTCCGGAATGACCAAAACGGGCAACATTGCCGCATCAATGATGCTTTCATCATCGCTGTCAAAAAGAGTCGAATAAAGCCTGCTGCGGTGTTTATGCCCAACCATGATCAGATCGATCTGATGATCCTGAGCGTATCGGACGATTTCTTCTGCCGTATTTCCTTTGGACACGGCGTAGACAACATCCAGATTGTCCAGCAGGGATTCGGGGACGGTCTCCCTGACCCTCAGGGCTACGGCGTCTTCCCGGTCCGTCGGATGACGATATCCGGCCTGCGGATCATTGACATACACAATGTGAATCCGGCTGTTGAACAGCCTGGCAAATTCCAAAGCGTAAATGATGGATGTAATGTTTTCATCGTTGAGATTAATCGCGTACAGGATATTACGATATGTGTTCATAAATAAACCCTTCCGGTTGATGTCTTTGAATTATATATTATCAACCCTTGATGTCAATCTTTTATGGTATATATCCGGTTCTTCCGTTTCTGTACGGGATCTGAAATCAGGACGCGCAATACTCCGAAAGCACCCTTGTTGACATAAAGCATGTGTATGATTATAATGTATTAAATATTATCAATTGGAATCATCACCATGGACATTGCTGCTATTTATCATTCAGAGATCTTTAAATTTGTAATTCTGCCGGCCTTGATTTTCATGGCCCGCATCTGTGATGTGACGCTCGATACGCTTCGCATTATTTATGTATCGCGCGGAATGAAGTTTACCGCGCCGATAATGGGTTTTTTTGAAGTATTGATCTGGCTCATGGCCATCAGCCAGATTTTTCAAAACCTGTCGAATCCGGTTTGTTATGTCGCTTACGCAGGGGGTTTCGCGATGGGCAATTTCATCGGGATTATCCTTGAAGAAAAAATGGCCATCGGCACCGTGATCATCCGCATAATCACCCAGAAAGAGGCCGTGAATCTCATTGAAGTTCTGAAGACGAATCATTACGGAGTCACACACATAGACGCGCAGGGCGTTATGGGACCGGTAAAAATCATTTTTACAATCATCAAAAGAAAAGACATTGACCGGGTGCTCAAAATTGTCAGAACGTGCAATCCGCTGGCGTTTTTCACAATTGAAGACGTGCGCTCTGCCCGAAAGGGCGTCTACCCGATGACGGTTACTAGAAGTAAAAAACACGGAGTGTCAGCCGCAAAATAACGGTTTCTTCATTCCCGTATTCTTTTTTTCAATTCCTTGATCAGATGATGAAGCAGGTCACCGGCATCGGCTACAATTGCGACATCGGCCATTTTCATCATTGTTGCCTGAGGGTTTTTGTTTACCGCGACGATAAAATCGGCTTCCCCCAAACCCGCAGTGTGCTGAATGGCGCCGCTGATGCCGAAGGAAAACAGAATTTTCGGCTTGATATGTTTTCCTGCCTGGCCGACCAGCCTAAAAGTCCGGCCAGTTCATCGAGTTTTTTAAAACTGTTTTTATTGCCCATGCCGCGGCCGCCGCAGACAATCACAGCGGCGTTTTCGATGGTGTGTTCCCGCTGTGCCGCCCGTTCATACTCCACCAGTCGAATCCGCGAGGCGGGAAGATCAGCCGGCAGCGGCAGACGCTCCACGATAGCGGTTCTTTCATAGTTGTGCGGAATCTCCTTGAAGGTGCCGGGGCGAACGGTGGCCATCTGAGGACGATGACGCTCCGTGACGATTTCCGCCAGCATGTTGCCGCCGAATGAAGGCGCAACCTGCACCAGCAGTCCCTCGGGCGTGACGTCAAGACCGACGCAATCGGCGGAAAGCCCCGTCTGCAGGCGTTTGGCCAGCCGCGGTGCGAATTCCCGGCCGAAATCTGTCGCGCCGATCAGAATGATGTCCGGGTCTCTTTCCCTGGCCAGTTTTTCAATCAGCGCCAGGTAGTTCTCCGTGCTGTAGCTGGTAAGGGACGGATGGTCGATGGCCAGTACACGATCCGCACCGTGTGCGGTGTATTCCATAATCCATTCTTCAATATCATGTCCGAACAAAACCGCGCATACTTCCGCTTTCAGACCGCGCGAAAGATCAACCGCCCTGGAAAGCAGCTGCAGCGTCACCCTGTTTTGGTAGTAATTGCGGTAATCGCCAAATACCCAGATACTTTTTTGTTTGTTCGTCATGATTGGACCCGCATCCGTTTTTACCGTTGTTACTTTTTCGCTTCGATGGATTTGCCGATTGCCGCGCCGATTTTTCTCTCATACCGGTCCAGAAATTCGTTTGCGGCCCTGGCCGCCGCTCCCGTAATCATCACATTTTCCTTTTGCGCCTTGCGGATAAAAACTTTACGCACTCTGGTCCGGGATCCCTGCCCTGCAAGATCATCAGATGAAATGCCCAGTTTTTCGGCATTCAGAACGGAAATGCCAGCCCGTGTAAAAGCTTTATCCAAACCAGAAAACGATGCGTAACGCGGCTGATATTTTTCCATGGAGACCGTCACCAGCGCCGGCAATTCCATCTCCAGCGTTTCCCGGAAATGATCCACCAGGCGGCGAACCCGCAGCGTTCCGCTGTTTACATCGATGTTTTCCGCGTAGGCCGCCGCCGGCATATTCAGCTCTTCTGCCAGCTGCGGGCCGACCTGAGCCGTTTCGCTGTCCGAGGTATAAGCGCCGCATAGAATCAGATCAAAGGAAGGGCATTTTTTTCTAATCGCCGAGGCGAGGATGAAAGAGGTCGCATAGGTATCGGCGCCGGCCAGCATTCTGTCGCAGATCAGGACGCCGCGGTCCGCTCCCATCGCAAGAGCTTCACGCAGAACTTCTTCCGCCGCTGGCGGACCCATGGTCATGACCGTAATGGACGCGCCGAGATTTTCCTTGATTTGCAGGGCCGCTTCCACCGCGTGCTTGCAGGCCGGATTCATCATTCCCGCCGCCAGATCTCTTCTCAGCGTTCCGGATTTTTCATCCCACGGTAGTTCGGTGACCATTGGCACCTGTTTGATACACACCACAATATTCAGCATAGGTTTTCACATCATCGATTGAGACAGTATGGCCCGGGCAATCACCATTCGCTGGATTTCGCTCGTGCCTTCATAAATTTCCGTGACCTTGGCATCACGGAAATAACGTTCCACGTCATATTCCTTGCTGTACCCGTAGCCGCCGTGAATCTGGACAGCCAGTCCCGTCACTCTGGAGGCCACGGAGCTGCAATACAGCTTGGCCATTGACGCTTCGCAGCCAAACGGAGCCCCCCCGTCCTTGAGTTCGCAGGCACGGTACAAAAGCAGGCGGGCAGCCATGATTTCCGTTGCCATATCGGCAATATAATTTTGAATCGTCTGCTGGGAGGCAATGGGCCGTTTAAACTGCTGTCTTTCCCTGGCGTATTTCACCGCCGCTTCCATGGCTCCCTGCGCAATGCCCAGGGCCTGGGCG
>PHBN01000437.1 GCA_002840635.1 Deltaproteobacteria bacterium HGW-Deltaproteobacteria-1 | reverse complement strand
CGTAAGCACGTCATAGCCACATCTCTCCAGAACTTGCCTACACCCGTCCCGGAGAACCTCTTCATCATCAATAATTAAAATGAGGTGTTTCTCGGAGTTGCCGGTCATAATCATTTGACGCCCAGCGCCTGTCTGATATATCCGAGCAAATCATCAGCCTTGATCGGCTTCTGCAATACCTTGTTCACCGTGGGAAATTCCGGAGGAGGTTCGAATGACTGATAAGGGCCCTGGAGATCAACTGCGCTCAGCATGAAAAGCGGTGTTTCTTTACCCGTATCGGTGGCGCGGATTTTATTCAATACGGAGAAACCTTCACCCCAGGTTTCCATCATCATATCGATGATGGCCAAATCCGGATTGATGGATTTCCACATCTCCACACCGGTCTTTCCATCTTCCGCCAGGAATACTTCGTATCCCCCCTTTTCCAGAATAAGTTTGGTTGCAAATAAAAAGTCTTTGTCATCGTCTATTAGGAGTATTTTCTGTTTAGCCGTCATGATCATACACCTCCATAGTTCTTTTGTCTTTCAATAACAGCAAAGATAATGCCAGATTGCAACATATTGATATTATGTATTATTTTATTAATGATAAGTGACAGAATTCTCTTAAGGGGCAAAATACCCCGCTGCTACTGCTCTGTCCTGATGTTATAGTTACGCATCTTGATTCTCAGGGTCTTTCGATCGATACCCAGAAATTCCGCTGTTTTGTTAATTTGAAAATGAAAGTGCTTTAAAGCTTTTTCGATGTGCTCTTTTTCGACATCAACCAGGGTAATTCTGCCGGAAGAGGAATCCACGACCGGCGCTTTTGCGCCTTCGTTCTGTCCATAATAAAAAATATCGGATAAATTGACCATTTCATGGTCACTTAGAACACACAAACGTTCGATGGTGTTTTTAAGTTCCCGCACATTTCCTGGCCATTTATACGACAACAATGATTTCTTTGCTTCTTCAGACAAACACCGCACCTTGCTTTTATGTTTTTTCTGAAAATAATTAAGATAATACTCTGCAATCGGAAGGATATCGGCCCTGCGCTCTTTCATTAAATCCAGAGGGACGACGGAAAGCCTGTAAAAAAGGTCTTCCCTGAAATTTCCTGCTTCGATTTCAAGACGAATATCCTTGTTGGTTGCCGCGATGAGTCTTACATCTACCTTCTCCGGTGACGATTTGCCGACCCTCGGCACTTCCTGTTCCTGAATGACCCGCAATAACTTGGCCTGAATGTTGAGATTGATGTTGGATATTTCGTCGAGAAACAAGGTGCCTTTATCCGCCATCTGAAAACGGCCTTCACGGGATTCCGTAGCACCGCTGAATGCTCCTTTGACATGGCCGAATAGTTCACTTTCCATCAGGTTCTCAGCCAGCGATGAACAATCAACCGGAATGAAAGCCCTGTCCGACCTTGAGCTTAATTGATGAATCATACGAGCAACCAGCTCCTTGCCTGTTCCGCTCAGTCCTGTAATCATAACTGTGCTGTCTGTTTGGGCAATACGCCTGATGGACTCTTTAAGCTCTTTGATATAGTCGCTGGAGCCTATCAGCATGGGAATATCTTTTTCGTGATCATCCGGTGCATCACCTTTCAGCGCCCCGCTCACCGCCTCCTGGAGTTCCACCGCGGAATATGGTTTTGTAAGAAAATTGAAGGCGCCGTGACGCATTGCCTCGACCGCCAGCGGGATTGTTCCGTATCCAGTGATGATGATAATCCTGGCTGAAATATTGTTTTCCTCTTTGAGTTTTTTCAGGATGTCCATTCCGCTGCCTTCGGGCATCCTGATATCCAGTAGTATTAAATCATAGGAATTACTGAGTGCCATTTTGAGGCCTTTGGCCGCCTCTCCTGTATCATCGACCAGATATCCCTTCCGGGTAAGAATTTGACGAGATCCGTCCCGGATGACTTCTTCATCATCAATAATCAGGATTGTCCTGCCTTTGCCTGCCGCTTCTTTCATTTGACCTCTCAGGTTGTCTTCATTAATAAAAATAGTAACATACTTTTTATTTGCCAGAAAGTTAATAATTTCATTGATATATGTCATTTATGACATAATGTAAATACACAACACCATTGCTAAGGTAGGCAGGCATAAATACACACTGACCCATAAATTATTTATTGATGAAATGGCTTATTTCGGTCCAGACTGGAATGAGTATTGAAGCATTGTGTGCGTTCATATTACATGCAAATACCATTATTATTATCGCTCAAATTTGTTTCTCCGTTGTAGACAGGCAGGCTGATCATGAAAGTTGTACCTTTTCCCGGTTTGCATTCTGCATCAATACTGCCGTTGTGCTTTCGAATGTAAGCGATGGAAAGCCCCAGGCCTGTCCCCTGCCCGGGGGCTTTTGTTGTGAAAAACGGCTCAAAGATGTGTGAAAGAAGTTCTTTATCTATTCCTTTACCCGTATCCGATACAGAAATGCTAAGGGTATTATTGGACCTCCTCCTAGTAATGATCCTCAGATTCCCGCCGCCTTTCATGGCGTCTGCCGCGTTGATGAACAGATTCAGGAAAACCTCTTCCAGCCTTGACCGGTCACCGATCGTTTCGGGAAGATCCTCGGCAAGTCTGGTTTCTATTTTTATCCCATGAAATATGGCCTGATCTTTTATCAGTTTTAAAGTGGTCATGATAACGTCATTAATTTGCAGGGGGAACATTTCACCGGTCGGCGTTCTGGCAAAATCCAGCAAACTCTGAACAATTTCTTTACAGCGGTTCGTCTGATAAATTATTTTCTGAAGGTTCTCCCGCAGCAAGGGTTTGTCTTCCGGAAGGTCCTCTAAAACAATATTACTGAACAGAAGAATCCCCCCCAGAGGGTTATTGATTTCATGAGCGACACTGGCCGCCATTTCTCCCAGTGCCGTCAGCTTTTCTATTTTAGTGAATTGTTGGTTCATTTTCTGCAATTGATCATTGTGGTCTTTCAGCGATCTGGCCATGTCATTGAATGCCTCATCCAGGATGTCAAAGCCTGATATTTTGTCGGGTGATAGTTGATAGTCCAGGTTCCCTGCGGCAATGGCATCCGTAGCTTTTTTGAGAATGCGTATTCTCCGTATAATGTTATTCCCCATGCGAAGGGAAATAATAAACGCTATGATCATTCCCAGGGTTGTGACCCCTATACTTGTCCAGATCAAACCCCATTTTATATCCCGATATTGCGATCATAAACCTCTTTGGAAAGAATAGTGCCAATGGCCCTTTTATTATCCTTTGTCATAACATTGGTGGATATGCGCACTCCTCCCTGAAATATAGTGGCCACACCCATATTCTGGCCTTTGTATTTTTCACCATGATAAACGGTCTCTTGTATCTTATCGACGATCGTATTGTCCTTGTTAATCAGAATGCCTCCGACCAAAACGCCCACCAGACGGTTAGATTTTCTATCGATGATGGGATAGGCGGCTTTCATCACCATACCTTCCGAGAGCACATCTTCACTGATTTCGGCAGACAAAGGCGTTTTAATAATATCCGTCAGCGCCCGGTCTGAAAGCGCGGGGTTTTCCCGTATGATATCTTTAATGGACATGAGTTCGGTTGAAGTGATGGAAATTCTTTTTTCGATGCAGCTTCTGACGACGGGATCTTTAAGGAGGCTGTCACCTTTGACTGCCGGATTAGACGCTCTATACAATACCGTCCCTTCGGCATCCACAAGCGCAAGCATGTCGATTAAAAAATGGTCATTCACCGGGTGTATGGCAGTCTGGCTGCGAATGAGTGATTGCAGGAATTCCATACTGGAAATATCACGTCTTTTGATAAGTTCCCGCAGGTCGTACCCCTCGGCCGTGAACTGAATCAAATGGTGGCAAAGATGCCCGTAAGGCAGGTAGCAATCAGAAACCCAAACACCAGACGGCTTTGCAAATCCAATTTGAAAAGACGCTGTATTCGTTCAGTATTGATTTTCATGGCATCGGCCCGATGTTAGCAATGTGGTTTGCATACTATCATGAATACCATGGCATTATCAAACATTCTTTAGATACACCGGGCGGTGGGATACTCCTCCAGTTTAACCGATCAGTTTATTTACACGTAAAAGCAGTTCGGAAGCAGGAACAGGCTTGGCCACATAATCGTCTGCCTGCAGGTATTCACCATCTGTTTCCGGAGAAAATTTAAACCCTGTTTTATCAGTAACGGCGGTGACCATCAAAATGGGTATGCTTTTGTATTTTTCATCGTGCTTCAAATTGTAGCACAAATCAAATCCATCCGTGTGTTTGTCCATCATAACGTCAAGAATGATCAATCCCGGTCTATTCGATTCGATCGATTTACGGCCATCCTGAATATTCAGGGCATGATGAACCAGGAAACCGTTATTTGCCAAAATAATTTTGAGCGCCTCTCCATAGTCTTGATCATCATCAATAATCAGTATCTTCTTTTTCTCCAACATGGTGACCTCCAATAGGGGATTAATAACCCCGTCGATTTATGATTCAGCGATCGCTTTCACAACTTCCAGCGTCCCGATGTGCACGGGGCAGTAATCGGAACAGCGCCCGCAGCCGACACAGCCGCATAAGCTTCCCTGGACATCAATCTCATTGAAATGAAGCAGTTTGTGCTCATGACGCCTCTTGAGCCTCAATGCCTGGCTGGCTCTGGGATTATGGCCCGACGCCTCCTTCGAAAAACCACCGTAAAGACAAGCATCCCATGTCCTTGCGCGAAGGCCGTTTCCCGGAGAGAACTGATGATCGTAGACATTGAAACAGGTGCAAGTGGGACATACAAAAGCACAGCCGCCGCAGGTAATGCACTTCTGTCCAAAGCTGTCCCAGATTTTTTCATCGGCTTTA
>PHBN01000436.1 GCA_002840635.1 Deltaproteobacteria bacterium HGW-Deltaproteobacteria-1 | reverse complement strand
CAAGGACATCATACGGCGAAACGACAGGCTGACCATGAATTTCTTCACCCAGCAGCACATCATACAAAACAGGATTATACAGGCCGCAGGTGGTCTTGCCGTCGATCACTTCTCCGGTTTTTGAATTTTTCATACCGATCACCGGGATCCCCAGGAGAATCACATCTTCACGCTTGATTTTCTCTTCCTGGATAAGTTGAATCACGGCGCGGCTGTCAGCCGGCTTGACGGCAACGGCCATCTTTGTCCCGCGCGGATAACGCACCAGGTATCGTGCCAGATTGGCCGTGCAGTATTCATTGAACACGATATTCTCCACATCCGCTGCGGTTTTGGCGACAAAGGGAGCGGGATGATTTTCATCGTAACCTCTGCCGTAGGCCAGAACCAGACTCACCCTTCCGTCTTCCAGAAGTTTTCTGGCTTCGTTTTTCAGGTTTTCCTCAATTTGATTAAAGCTCGTTGCCATATCTTCTCCCGACTTTATTTTACAATCTTGAACTTGGTCTGGGGGCCCAGATTTTTAATCTGTTCAGTAAATTCCGTGACAACTTCGGCAAACTTGTTGCCTTCAGAAGCGGAAATCCATTCCACGCGGAATCTCCCCGGTTCCATTCCGGAAAATTCCAGGATTTTTTTGGTCACGGCCAGCCGCCTGCGGGCATAAAGGTTGCCTGTATTGTAATGGCAGTCGCCGGGGTGACAGCAAACGAGGGGTTGATCCGGCTGGAGCACATCACACGGACGACCCGGAGATTCTGCGGGTACTGCAATCGCGTGGTTCCCGCCAGATCCGCGCCCGTATAGGTGCACCAGTTGCAGGCAATGCCCAGTATTTTCGGTTCAAATGACATGCAAGTTATCCTTTCTAAAAAATCCTTCTATACTTAATGTGTGCCGTTCAAATACCCTGAAGGGCACGCGAGTGCTCCAGATGTGCGGCACGTGACAGAACTTTTTTCTTTTTACACCATATTTATGACGTTAAGAAAAATTTCAGAGGCAAGGCGTGTGAGTATCGCGGAGTGAGGCCTACTTTTGCGTAGGCCGCAATGACGCGAACGGAGCACAACGCAGCATATGAAATTTTTAAAACGTCATACTAAAACTCCATGAGGCCTTCCATTTCAGCCAACACCTGATCGTTGGTAAAATGCCGCGCGATAATTGCCGAAGACGGGCAAACCGACGCACAAAGACCGCAGCCCTTGCAAAGCGCTTCGTTAATTTCCGACACGCCTTTTTGCTCGTTGAAGAACGGAGCGCCGTAAGGACAGACACGCACACAGTTCTGGCAGGCGCAGCACGATGCCGGATTCACCATCGCCGTGGTTGCTTCCAGCTCCAGCTTGTCTTTAACCACAATGGTCAGCGCTTCCGCCGCCGCGCCGTAGGCCTGCGCCACGGTATCGGGAATATCTTTCGGGCTCTGGCAGACGCCGGCAATGAAAATGCCCTCGGACATCGTAGACAGAGGCGCGAGCTTCGGATGACGTTCCATGAAGAAACCGTGCTTGTCCGTGCTCAGGTTAAACAGCCTTGCTACGTCTTTGTAATCCGACCGCGGCGTCATGGCCGGCGAAAGAACCACCATGTCCACGGGCAGTTTGATGAATTTGCCTGTTATGGTATCTTCCGCCTCTACAATCAGGCGGCCCGGCTCATCGGCGCTTGCGGCCACACGCGCGCCCTTGCCGCGAATGAATTTCACATCCTCTTCAATAATACGGTTGTAAAACTCCTCATAGCCTTTGCCGGCGGCGCGCATATCAATGTAAAACTGATACACATCGGCAGAGGTCTTTTCCTTGAACAAATGGGCAAATTTGAGAGAATACATGCAGCAGACACGGCTGCAATGCTCATAGTTATTTTTATCACGGCTGCCAATGCAGTGGAAAATGGCAATGGCCTGCGGTTCCTTGCCGTCCCTGAGCGTCACTTTTCCGCTGGTCGGTCCTGCGGAATTGAAGAGCCTTTCCACCTCCAGCGCGTTATACACACCGGGATATTTACCGTAACCATATTGAATGAGTTCCCTTGTGTCCATGAGATCATAACCGGTTGCCACAATGACAGCGCCGACTTTCACG
>PHBN01000091.1 GCA_002840635.1 Deltaproteobacteria bacterium HGW-Deltaproteobacteria-1 | reverse complement strand
ACCGTCGGAGGGAATGAGACATCTTCTTTGAAGAAAGGCGTTTTTGAAACTGGGTTTCTGCGCAACGGTTTCGGCCCTGGCATTAATCAGCTTTGCGCCAATGGCCGGATCTTTGGCCCAAAAAGGAATCAATCCCCACAGGCAAGTCACCATCATGTTTTGATTGTCCCGCCGAATAAGAGCTGGAATGCGCTGGCCGGGGCTGACATTGCGGCTGGGAGAAAAATGCACGGACACATCATTAACTTCAAATTCTTCGGCGATGACCGATAAATCCGTGATTAAAACAAATCTTCCGCACATGGAGCATCCTCCGTGGCTATCGCATCCCCCGGCTAACCGGGCAGTGGCCGGCCGGGGGATACAAAAGAGAGACGCTGACTTAAATTTTACAGCTTGATGTTGCCTGCTTTCAACGTTTTGGTCGGCTTAAAGATATCCAGAGGAAATTTTTTATGCAGTTCATTCAATTTATAGACCAGCTCAGGGTAACCAATCCCCTGCGCCAGTGCAAAGGGTCCGAAAGGCGAACCGCCGCCGTTGGCCATCGCCAGATCAATTTCTTTAGGATCATCCGCAACGCCTTCCTCCAACAATTTAGTTGCTTCATTGACCTGGAGGGCAATCAGCTGATTAATATCAAATTCCTTTGTCGCTTTCGTCAGATCGATGGAAGGCCTTCCCTTGGACCAGTCATAGAAACCTTTACCTGTTTTTTTGCCCAGATTGCCGGACTTCAGATAAGACAGGATCGCATCCGATGGCTTGTAATCCTTGGAAAGCACCTGAGAAAAATATTCCAGGCCGTGCACGGCTACATCAATCCCGACATAGTCCACCAGCTCGAATGGCGCCATCGCCATCAGGGGCTTAAACGCGGCGTCAAACTCTTCCGGTGAGGGATGACCCGCTTCCAGAATTTTAGACAGTAAAAGCAATGTCGGTTCATTCACCCGGTTGTAAATAAATCCGGGGGAGTCCTTTTTCACGATAACGGGAACTTTTTTGATTTTTTTAGCGATGTCATAACCGATCTGAATGGCTTCGTCAGACGTATTCTTCCCCTTGATTACTTCCACCAGTTTCATCAGAACGGCCGGGTTGAAAAAGTGATACCCTATCACCTTATCCGGCCGACTCGTGGCGGAGGCGATATCCGTGATGCTCATGTTGGAAGTATTCGACGCCAGAATGGCGTGTTTGGGAGCGAATTTGTCCAGATCCGCAAATACACTCTTTTTAAGATCGAGCTTTTCAGGAACAGCCTCAATAATAAAATCCGCATCTTTGACGGCTTCCTGCAGATCAACCATCGGGGTAAGTCTCACCAGCGCCTGTGCATAAGCATCCGGTGCGATTTTGCCTTTCTCTTTCAATTTATCCAGGCTCTTGATGATTCCCGCAACCCCTTTGTCAACAAATTTCTGCTCAATGTCACGCAGTACAACATGATAACCTCCCAGCAGACAGGAAGCCGCGATCCCATGTCCCATATCACCCGCTCCGATCATGGCAATCTTTTTCACATCTTCAGATTTCATTATTCACCCTCCTTGTCCTATGAATTATTTTTTTAATTTTACCATTTCTTCATCCCGCAAAACCTTTCGCAGAATTTTACCCACAGGGGATTTGGGCACGGCGCTGCGGAACTCCACAATCTTGGGCACTTTATAGGCGGCCAGTTTGACTTTGCAGAAATCAATGATTTCCTGTTCGGTGGCCGTCTCGCCCGGCTGCAAAACGATAAAGGCTTTTACCGTCTCACCGCGGTAGTCATGCGGAATGCCGATGGCCACCGCTTCGGATATTTTCGGATGTTCATAGAGGACCTCTTCGATCTCGCGCGGATAAATATTGAAGCCACTGGCAATGATCATGTCTTTTTTGCGATCCACAATAAAGATGTAACTGTCTTCATCCGCTTGAGCGATGTCGCCTGTGTAGAGCCAGCCGTCTTTGAGCTGATTGTCCGTCTCGGCAGGATTGTTCCAGTAGCCTTTCATGATGGTCGGGCCTTTCAAAATCAACTCTCCGGACTGGCCGGGCTTGACGTCATCCACGCCGTTTTCCACATCCACAATTCGGAAATCATTGTCCGCCATCGGAATGCCGATGGAGCCAACCTTGGTGCAAGCAAAGGGATTAGCTGTAATCACCGAACTCGATTCGCTGAGCCCGTATCCTTCATTGAAGATGATGCCCAGATCAATGACGCGTTCAATGAGTTCCAGCGGCATCGGGGCACCTCCACTGCTGAGCAGTCCTACGTATTTCCCCAGGTCAAGGCTCGCCGCCTTGGGATGATTTACAATCGCAGTAATCATCGTGGGCACAGCGGGGAAAAATGCAATATGACCTGCTTTGGTAATCGTATCCAGGATTTCATCGATGTCAAACCGCGGCACCAGGATCTGCGTTGCACAACTGAAAAACGCCCAGTTCATGGCATAGATATTCCCATAGACATGGAACAACGGAAGGACCGCCAGAACACTGCGTTCCTGCTGCGGCATGGTATGGGGCGAATACACACCAGGCGCCGCCCACATACCGGCCTGGAAAGTGGCCGCCACCAGGTTGCCGTGAGTCAAAAGCGCACCCTTGGGAAACCCGGTTGTTCCGCCGGTAAACTGGATCATGGCCGGATCATCCGGCACAATCGGGATGCGGGGCGGACGTGTGTCTTTGCAGTTCTCAATGAGTTCGGAAAAATGAAGCCAACCCTCTTCGAGATCCAGGCTCTTTGCTGTACTCACGCCCAGCCCATTGATGTAATCCGTTATCTTTGTCACCACGACACGCTTCAATTCAGTTCCCGTGACAGCATTTCGGACATTGTCCAGAAACATATCGAAAGTGATCAGCGTGTCCATCCCGGTATTTTCGATAATGAAGTGCAGTTCGGCAGGCGTATAAAGCGGATTCATATTCACGACGATTCCGCCCAGATGCATGACGGCCAGATAGGAAACGATAAACTGTGGACAATTGGGCAGATGGATGCCCACGCGGTCTCCTTTTTTCACCCCTTTAGCCGCCAGCGCATTGGCCATCCTGAGGACCTGCTCGCGGATTTGCCAGTAGGTCAGATCCGTTCCATAAAAACGGGTGCAGACCTTATCCGGGTGAATCCCGGCGGTCATCTGAAAAATCTTATGCGCCGGGTTGCGGGGATAACGGATCGTGTGGGGAACATTGTAATCATAAAATTTATGCCAGGGTTTCGTCATCATAAGCAGGGGCCTCCTAGAAATAATATTTGCATAAATCGTGTATTTTGTTTTTCAGGTTCAACTTCCCTGTCCGGTGTTCCTCTCCCTCTTCTTATACCCCGACCTTACTCCTTCAGCGCCCCGGTAAAGTTCGCGGAATCAACCTTAATGGCCGCGCCTTCATTATTCATGATGCACTCCACCATGCCGAAGAATTTGGGAAACTCCGCGCCGATGAAAAACTGTGAAGACAGCACGCGCCCGCTGAAGTAGGCAGCTTCGTCGTTTTCTTCGAGAATTTTTTTGCGGTCGGCGCCTTTGGCATCGCCCATCAAAGACTTGGACTTTGGAATCGTAATCGTCAGACTCCACAGGTGCAGCCAGGCCACAATCAGCGGGAACATCGCCTGCTGGAGCGGGGTCGCGTTCGCGACCAGGGCCAGGAATTTGCCTTCCTGAAGCTGCTTACTCATCATTGCGATGATTTCATTGAGTTTCTCCATTCCGCGCGCGACCGGAGCCACGTAGCGATCATCTACGATGCCTTTGGCTTTGGCGATCGTGTCGGCAATGTATTTCTTGAGAACCTGATAGTTGTACATTTCGGGATTCATCAGGATTTTTCGCATCTGCAAATCGAGCGACTGGATGGCATTGGTGCCTTCATAAATGGAGAAAACCTTGACATCGCGCGCATACTGTTCAACCGGGTATTCCTGGCAGTAACCGTAGCCTCCGTAAACCTGCATGGCTTCAGCGGTAACCAGCCATCCGGCATCGGAGATACCGGCCTTCACGACAGGTGTGAGGATTTCCACAATTGCCGTCGAATTCTTAACCTCATCGGCAGAGGATGACGAATGCATAATATCCTCATGATAGGCAAGAAACAGAAAGAGCATCCTCATGCCTTCGACTGTGCTTTTCATATACAGCAGCATGCGTTTGACATCGGGATGCTCGATAATCGGCACTTTCGGGGCGGCGGGGTTCAACATTTGTGTGATATGAGCGCCCTGAATTCGGTTACGGGCATACGTAACCGCATGCATGTAAGCGGCGGAAGAAACAGCCTCTGCCTGCACTCCCGTATGGATACGGGCTGCATTCATCAGCATGAACATAACTTTCATGCCCTGACGCTCCTGGCCAAGCAGATACCCGACGCACTTGCCGTTGTCGCCGAAATTAAGGGTGGAGGTAGCGTTCCCTTTGAGCCCCATCTTATGCTCGATACCTGAACAGATGACATCGTTGCGCGCCCCGAGAGAACCATCCGGGTTCACCAGAAATTTCGGAACAACGAAAATGGAAATTCCCTTGGTCCCTTCCGGATCGCCTTCAATGCGCGCAAGAACCGGATGAATGATGTTCTCCGTCATATCGTGTTCACCGTTTGAGATGAAGATTTTCTGCCCGGTAATAAGATATGTACCATCCGGCTGTTTGACCGCTTTGGTCTTCAGCGCACCGAGGTCAGATCCGGCGCCCGGTTCGGTCAGGCACATCGTGCCGCCCCACTTACCCTCCATCATTTTGGGAATAAACATGTTCTTCACTTCTTCCGAACCGAAGGATGCAAGGATATAAAGCGCACCGGTGATCGCACCGCAATACATGGTCAATGCCGTGTTGCCTGCATTAAAATACTCCGATGCCGCCATCGAAATGCAGGAAGGAAAGCCCATCCCTCCCATTTCCGGAGGAAACACAAGAGAGTGGAAACCCGCATCAATATATGAATGAAAGGCCTTGTGGAAGGATTCAGGAACCTTGACTTCATTTTTCTTGGGATCAAAGTTCAGGCCTGTCTTATCTCCATCACTGTTCGATGGGTAGAACTGCTCCAGGGCAATTTTTTCTGCAAGATCAAGCGTATCCTCATAAATATTGCGGTCAAAATCTTTGAAGCGATCAAAACGGTTAAGCTTCTCCAGTTCCAGCATTTCAAACATGATAAAACGGACATCACGCGAATCCACCAATTGATTTAACGACATAAACTCCTCCTTCAGAAATAATATTTTTTACCCCTCGATTATTGAGAGTCAGGTACTCAAAATTTTAAAAATGAAAGCCTTGTAAGATTTCTCCCTCCGGTCAAAATGACAATTTAATCACGGTGATCAAAACCTTCTGAATATTACTGATAATAATTTCCGGTGATGCATCAGCGTCCGGTCAAAAACATCGAACGCTCG
>PHBN01000090.1:12407-15354 GCA_002840635.1 Deltaproteobacteria bacterium HGW-Deltaproteobacteria-1 | reverse complement strand
GACAGAACCTCCTGAAGCATCACCGGCTGATGAGAAAAATCAGCGTTCATGATCATATGCCCAGGTCAGCTATATAATCACTGAACTTATCCATGTCGGCGGCGGCTTTCTTCATTTCCTCGTCAAACCGCTCCTTCGACCAGATTTCGATATCTTTGATCATGCCCACCAGAACAATATCTTTTTCCAGATTGGCGTGTTCGCGTAACGTAGGTGGAATCAACACCCGGCCCTGACTGTCGAGAATGCATTCCGCCGCGGGGGACATAAATAATCTCTGAAATGAGCGGACTTCCTTGCGTAAAATGGATTGATGTGATATTTTTTCTTCAAGAATAGTCCATTCATCGGAAGGGAAAACCCTGAGGCAGCCATCCCCTTTCGTGATGACCATGCGGTTATCGTGTTCTTGCGCAAAAATCTCACGAAACTTCGACGGGAAAATGATTCTTCCCTTTTCGTCGATAGCATGGTGAAATTGGCCACGAAATCTAGACACTTAAAATATCCTCCACATCCATCCACTTTACTCCACGTGGCTCAACTATAGAGAGGGAAATTGCCTTTGTCAAGGAAAAAATGCATCTTTTTTCTTATCAAATAACTTAAAATTACTAACAAAACGGGAAATGTAACCGGTTCATTTCAAGCGATAGCCCTGAAAAATTTTCAAGAAGGCTCAGAAACGATATCCATACGGAGGGAAAAATCGCAAAAAGCAGGATGGAAAATTAATTATATATTAATAAAATCAAATATATAAGACACGCTACCGTAAAGGCTTATTTTCTTTATTGCTGTCCGGCACCGATTGTTTAGCAGTACCGGTAACTTCAAGGCCGGTGGCGTTTTTGCCGGTATGCTCACCTTCACTACCCTTTACCTCAATTCCGACAGCATCCTCACTGTCAGTATCGACTGCATCGGCACTAACAGCAGCTTCTTTGCGAATACGCTTTGTTGCAGCGATATGATCACTCAATTTTGATGAAAAAAAGTGACTGCCGTCATTTCGGGCGACAAAAAAGAGGTAATCCACTTTTGCCGGATTGAGAATCGCCTGAAATGAATCCAGCCCGGGACTGGCTATGGGCCCCGGCGGCAATCCCTTGATCATGTAAGTATTGTAGGGAGATTCCCTCCTGTAATGACTGCGCAGAATTTTCCCGTCAAAATCTTTCAGGTCGTAAACTGTTGTGGGATCACATTGGAGCGGCATTCCCCTGCTCATCCGGTTATAAAAAACGGCCGCAATCAAAGGTTTTTCCTCCGTCTTCCGGGATTCTTTACCCACAAGGGAGGCAAACGTCACAAACTGATGGAGATCAAGACCTTTTGCCGCTGCCTGCTTTATCATATCCGGTGAAATTTTTTTCCAGAAACGATCAACCATGGAGCGCATAATCTGCCTGGTGCTCATGGAACGATTGAATAAATACGTGTCAGGGAAAAGATATCCTTCAATCGAGCCCTCCTGAACTCCCAGTGAAGATAAGAATAACCTGTCTTCCGCAAGTTCAAAGAAGGTTTTTTCATCGATCAGTTTATATTCTTTAAGGCGGGCCGCAATCTGCTTGAGGGAAGAATCCTCGTAAATGACAACCCGATAATTCTTAATATCTCCGCGAATTAGTTTATCAACCAGTTCAGAAGGGGAAAGAAAGGTGGAAAACTCGTATTCACCGGCACGAATGGTGCGGGTGGCTCTTTTCACTCCGACTAACGCATAAAAGAAAAACCTGTTTTTCACCAATCCGGCATCGCTGAGAATTTTTGTTGCTTTAACAAGACTGGTGCCTGTAGGAAGATCAACCAGCACAGTTGCGCCTTTTTGCGGGTCAATCGGGGTTTTTGCGTAAATAAACAACCAGGCACAAAAAACAACGGTAAGAATAACCGGCACCCCAAGAGCATAGCAGAATATTTTTTTTATGATTACTTTCATTCCCCGCCACAATGACCTGTTTGAAAAAACAGAATGTTTAAAGATGGGAGCTAAACCTGCCCCGTCTCTGATTTGCCGAGGTTATCCAGATAACTCTGCAGGATCAGGCAGGCTGCCAGTTGATCGACTTTTTCTTTCCTTTTTCGCCAGCCGACGCCTGATGACATTAATATTTCCTCAGCCTCTTTGGTCGAAAGCGTTTCCGGCCATTTCATCACCGGCAGCAAAAACGTTTTTTCGAGCAAGCGGGTAAAACGGTTCACCTTTTCACACTGAATGCCTTCGGAACCATCCAGACGCAAAGGATATCCTATGACAATTTTTTGAATCGAATAATCCTGAATCCAACGGCTCAAAATTTCCAGATCATGTTTTTTGGTTTGGCGGATCAGCGTCGGCAGTCCTTGAGCTGTTATTCCCAGCTCATCACAGACGGCAACGCCAATTCTTTTCTCTCCATAATCCAATCCCAAAATGCGCAAAAATCACCTCGCTTTCCATAATGTTTAACAATTCCGGGTCTTATTTTCAAGGCTTAAATCGTGGGCAAATCTTTTGTGTTTTGATAGGAGAAACCCCATATCATCTCCTTTGCTTCCGAAATATAATGTTGTGAAAATGACTGGAGTTTGTTATCTCAATGCACCTTGTAATTTCGATAAAGGGAGAAAAATGCAGCATTTCGTATTAGGAACAGCCGGTCATGTGGATCACGGGAAAACATCTTTGATCAGAGTCCTGACCGGTATTGATACAGACCGCCTCAAGGAAGAAAAAGAAAGAGGCATCACGATTGAACTGGGATTCGCTTCTCTGGGATTACCGTCTGGAAACACCCTCGGCATTGTCGATGTACCGGGACATGAAAAGTTCATCAAGCATATGGTGGCCGGCGCAGCCGGCATTGACCTCGTTTTAATGGTCATCGCCGCAGATGAAGGCGTTATGCCGCAAACCAGGGAACATCTGCAAATATGCTCCCTCCTGGGCATTAAGGCGGGT
>PHBN01000090.1:0-12329 GCA_002840635.1 Deltaproteobacteria bacterium HGW-Deltaproteobacteria-1 | reverse complement strand
ACCGTGGTAACCGGAACCCTGATTTCCGATAAAATCAAGGTGGGTGAGGATATTCAGATTCTTCCCGAAAACATTTCTGCGCGTATCCGGGGAATTCAGGTACACAGTCTACCCGTGGAAGAATCCTTCTCCGGACAGCGGACCGCCATCAACCTGCAGGGAATCGAAAAATCAACACTCGAACGGGGCAATGTTCTTGTGCGACCGGGAACAGTCTGGCCCACGCAGAGGCTCGACGTTTTTTTCGAATACCTGGCAAGCAATACCCGGAAACTGAAAAACCGGGCACTGGTGCGCCTGCACACCGGCACGGCGGAAATTATGACAAGAATTGTTCTTATGGATGCGGATGAACTGTCTCCCGGTGAAAACACCTTTGCCCAGCTGATTCTGGCCAATGAAGATGTCGTTGTATCGGGCGATCATTTCGTGCTGCGCAGCTACTCGCCGGTAACCACTATCGGCGGCGGTATTATTCTCGACCCGCTGCCGGGCAAACATAAGAGAAACCAGAAAAAAACCCTCTCTGATTTTCGCACGCTGCTCGACGGCGCATTACCTGACAAAATCATGGTTCTGCTGGAACGGGCCGGTTTTGCAGGCATTCCCATCCGGTCACTTTCTTTTCGGCTGGGCGTTCATGCGAAAAAAATCAGGGAAGCGCTGGAAAAATTACTTTCCAGCCACCAGGCCATCCTGCTTTCAAGTGAGGACACCACGGTTCTTTCCGTATATTTATACACTCAGATGGAAGAACTGATTCTTAAAAGCCTCACGGACTATCACAGGAAGAATCCACTAAAGGAAGGCATTTCCAAGGAAGAGCTCAAAGCGGCACTGGCTTCGACAGTGTCCGTTAAACTCTTCAACATGGTGCTTGTCAGCCTGGGGAAAAAAGAAGGAATCGTCATTAACAAAGACAATGTCCGACTGGCAACCCATCAGGTACTGCTGGCCGGTGAAGAGGATGCTTTGCATCAATCCATTGCCTCCATATATGTTAAAGCCGGACTGACGCCTCCTTCTCTTTCTGATGTGCTTGTCCTGGACGGTCAGGCGACACCGGCCACATTCAAGGAGCTGACCGGACTCTCCCGGAAATACATTATTCCGCTCATGGAATATTTCGATACCAGCAAACTGACGGTACGTGTGGGAGACCACCGTGTATTGAGGGAAAAGCTTTAAACACGATTTCATCAGAAAGGCGGTTCGTTTGAAAACCAAAGAAATTTATCTTCAGGACATCAAGCAGGGTAATAAAATTGCTTCTACATTTTTAGTCGCAGAAAAAAGCATGGCCTTTTCCCAGAAAGGGTCAGCCTATTTGAATGTCCGTCTGAAAGACAAGACGGGCGAAATGGACGGCAAGGTCTGGGATAATGCTGCGGAAATGGATCAAATCTTTAAAAAAGGCGACATTATTTATATTGAAGGAAGGGTGCAGAGCTACCGCAACGCTCTTCAGGTCTCCATTGTCAACATTAAACCCTGCGCCCCGGAAAACATTAACCCGTCGGATTATCTGCCGGTAAGCAAAATGGACACGCAGGCGATGTTTCGTGATCTCATCGCTTTCATCGACACTGTTTCGTCTGAACCCTTAAAAAAGCTGCTTGCCGCTTTCTTTCATGATGAAAAAACGGCCGATCTTTTCCGGCGGGCACCGGCAGCCAAGGGTTTTCACCACATTTACCTGGGCGGCCTGCTTGAACATACACTTTCCGTTGTACGGCTGCTGGACAAGACGGCGGATCATTACCCGCAATTAAACAGGGACCTGCTAATCACCGGCGGCATCCTGCACGACATCGGTAAAATTTATGAATTCTCGTATGACAGCCTCATTGCATACAGCGACGAAGGCCGCATGATCGGCCATCTGGTCATGGGTGTGGAAATGATCAACAAAAAGATCGAGGCGATCCCTGATTTTCCCCCGCAGACCGCGCTCGCGCTGCGCCATATCATTCTGAGCCACCACGGCGAATTCGAATACGGTTCTCCCAAACGTCCGAAAACTATGGAGGCGCTGGTCATTCATTTTATGGACGACCTGGATGCCAAGCTCAATGCCTTTCAAAGCTTTGTCGAAGCAGATAACGCCAATGCGGATTCCGAATGGACAACTTACAACCGCTTTTTTGAACGTTATCTCTTCAAGGGAAAATAGGTTTTAAATAGATAACTGCATTCTCCGGTCTTCCGTCAACAGACAGCCGGAAAGACAAATGTCCGTGCATTTGCCGTCGCAGGGTTCGATGTGAATAGTAACCGTCGAGTTCGAAATTTTTTCCATGATTTGAAACTTGAGCCGCCGGGTAATGCCGTGGGACGTTTCTACCGTCATATGCGGATCCACTTTGATGTGAAATTCGATAAAGCGGAAATTGCCGGCCTTTCTCGTTCTCAATTGATGATAACCATGAATCTCAGGTTTATGCCCGATGATCACGCTGCGAATCCAATCCTCTTCGTCCGGCGGCAGCTTCACATCCATGAGGTCACCCAATGCCTGTGCCGTCAGATCATAGGCCGCTTTCAGAATAAACACTGCCACAAATATTGCCGCCACCGGATCCAGCCAGTGAATGCGGGGATCATCAAAAAAGTAATGGCTGATCCAGATAATGCCAAGACTGACCATAACACCCACGGAAGTAAATACATCGGTTCGTAAATGCCAGGCATCAGCGGTGAGGGCAATGGAATCAGATTCCTTCCCGACCGCAAAAAGTCTCTGGGATACAAAAAAATTAAGAACGGCAGAAAGAAACATTACAGCGACACCCCAGCCGGGCGATTCTATTGGCTGCGATGAGGCCATTTTTTTAAGCGCCTCAAAAATAATCCAGAAGGCGGCGATGAAAATCAAAACGGCTTCAACCAGACCAGAAATACTTTCAAATTTGCCGTGACCGAAAGGGTGAACATCGTCCGCGGGGAGATGCGATTTCTTGACGGAAAACATGGCAATGACCGAAGCAAGCAGATCCATGCCCGAATGAATGGCTTCGGAAATGATAGAAACCGAACCGATCAGCGTGCCGACAATGATTTTAAAGACCACCAATGTGGAATTGGACGCGACCGACAACATCGCCACCCGTTCTTTGCGCTGCTGAATAGATGACAACAGATACTCTCCCGACTCCGGTTTTATTTTCAACATATCACGATCAGCGCATGATTTCCCATAATTTTTTACCCAGGAAAAGGATGGATTTCCTTTGCATGAACAGGAAATTGTGATACGCAACTTGCCGCAAATGGTTTGAAATTTTATGAATAAAAAAATCATCCTTTCTCACTATCGTAATGCCTCTGAAAAAGATTGGAAAAACTGGCGCTGGCAGTTTCAAAACCGTGTCACATCCATAAAAGAGCTGGCCGGAATGACAGGAAGACTGATGCCCCGGCCGGAAAATCTGCATCGCGTGCTCTCTTCCTATCCGATGGCAATCACACCTTACTTTTTGTCTTTAATTGAAACGAATAATGAAAACAACCCGTTAGCCTTGCAGTGCATCCCTGATGAGAAAGAAGTTTCCGTTTCATCACATTGTTCGGATGATCCGCTGAATGAGGATTGCTCCATGCCGGTGCCGAAGATGATCCAACGCTATCCTGACCGCGTTCTGGCCATTGTCACCCAAACCTGTGCCACATATTGCCGGCACTGCAACCGCAAACGCTTCTGGAAAAAAAAGGAAACATCCACATTGAAGAGCCGTTTAGGGAAAATGGTCCAATATGTGGCGGATTCGCCTGGAATTCGCGAAGTTATTTTATCCGGAGGCGACCCGCTGACCTATGACGATGATCAAATGGAAATGATACTGTCATCTTTTGCGGCCATACCGCATCTGGAGGTACTGCGCGTCGGCAGCCGCATGCCAGCGGTTTTACCGATGAGAATCACGAAAGAACTCTGCCGTATTCTGAAACGATACAGACCCCTCTGGTTCAACACACAGTTCAACCATCCATCGGAAATCACCCCGGATGCCGAACGGGCCTGCAATATGCTGCAGGAAGCCGGCATTCCCGTCTCCAATCAGTCAGTACTTCTGAAGGGAGTAAATGACAATGAAGACATCATGCGTCGCCTTTTATACAGGCTACAAAAGATATCTGTCCGTCCTTATTACCTTTTTCACTGCGAACCGGTAAAAGGCTGTGGCCATCTCCGCACAGAAATGGTTGCCGGATTGAAAATGATGGAAAAACTCCGTAAAAATTGTTCTGGTCTGGCGATGCCGCAATACGTTGCCGACCTCCCGGGCCGTTCGGGAAAAGTTCCCATTCTGGCCCTGTCCGGATCATTAGAAAATGATTTGCGGAAACATCAAGATGAGGCAGTCAATTACATGACTGACAATATCGAAGTCGAAATCCTGCTGTTTGAAGACCGGCCCATCGGCATCAGCCTGCCCAATTTTGTCGAGCTGATCGTTACGGAAGCCGAACCCTGGGCCAAGGGTGACACAGTATCCGGCGCAACCAAACCGGTCAAAGTACAAACGGGAGCAACCATTCTGGTGCCGACATTTGTTTCCGAGGGAGAAAAAATCCGCATTGACACACGAACCGGCGAATATTTGACCCGTGTCAAAGGATAACCTCTTTTGAACGCACCATATCAGGATGACCATTTCTATTTGGCTCGCAAATCGCAGGCTCTGCAAATGCGGGCCAGATTAATCCAAAGCATCCGTTCTTTCTTCATTCAGCAGGATTTTCTGGAAGTCGAAACACCTGTCCGGATTCCCTCCCCCGCTCCGGAAGAACATATTGAAGCCATAGCCTCGGGCAGTTGGTTTTTACAGACCTCCCCCGAACTCTGCATGAAGCGGCTTCTGGCCGCAGGCTACCCCAGGATTTTTCAAATCTGCAAATGTTTCCGGGCCGACGAACGAGGTGAAAAGCATTTGCCTGAATTCACCATGCTGGAATGGTATGTTGTACAATTCGATTATCGTGCTCTTATGGATCAGTGTGAAGCCATGCTTCTGGCCGCTTTCAGAAGTGTGGGATACCCGGACATCACCTGGCAAAACAAAAAAATCAATCTGGTGGCGCCCTGGGAAAGAATCACCGTAGCAGACGCCTTTGCCAGATACTCCCCTGTGAATCTGACCGAAACACTGAATCGGAATAACTTTGATGAAATACTGGTTCAATATGTAGAACCCCGCCTGGGGATCAATCACCCGACTTTCCTTTATGATTACCCGGCCGAAATGGCAGCTCTGGCAAGAATCAAAAAGAGCGACCCCTCAGTGGCGGAACGATTTGAACTTTATATTGGAGGGCTGGAACTGGCCAACGGGTTCTCCGAACTGACCGACGCAGCCGAACAAAGACAGCGTTTTGAAAAAGCATCCGGGACACGGGCCGCCAAAAACTGGCAATGCTATCCCGTATCGGAAAAATTTCTGACTGCTCTGGAGCACCTGCCGCCCAGTGCCGGCATCGCACTCGGAATCGACCGGACAATGATGCTGCTGGCTGATACAATGCAAATTGACGACATCACAGCCTTTACCCCGGAAGCCCTCTAACCTCCGGGAAAAAGATGTATTGACAATGATATTATTTTCCTTTAGGTTACACCCAAATTTCAAATCAATTCCGGAGATAACAAAGTGAAAGATATTGGATCTTTAGACATTGGAGGTAATTTTCACGGTTCCCTTTTAGGCATGGTTGCAGATGCCGGGTTTATGGTCAAATTTGTTCTACTGCTCCTGCTCATTTTTTCCATCATTTCCTGGACCATCATTTTTCTGAAATTCCGTTATTATCGAAAAATCAGAAAAGAGAACGAAGATTTTGATTCCGATTATCAGCGCAGCAACAAGCTTTCCGAGGTCGTGCCGGCAGCCAAAAAATATCCTCACTCGACAACGGCGGAAGTTTTTCGTGTCGGTTATGCGGAATTAAGCAAAATGAATAAGGTGTCCAAAGACACTGCCCGCCCCGAAGAAATCAGTCTCTCTTCCATCGATAATGTGCAGAGGGCACTGAACCGGGCATCTAACACGGAAATGACCAAACTTGAAAGCTCCCTAGGATTTCTGGCCACAACAGGCTCTGCCAGTCCCTTCATCGGGTTATTCGGCACGGTCTGGGGAATTATGGAAACCTTCAAAGCAATTGGCGCGCGAGGTTCGGCAACACTAGCCGTTGTCGCTCCCGGCATCTCGGAAGCACTGATTGCAACAGCGGCGGGTCTGGCCGCGGCCATCCCGGCTGTCATTTTCTACAATTACTTTTTAAACAAGTCCAAAACAATGGTGCAGGAAATGGATAATTTTGCCGACGAATTCTTAAATATCGTCGAACGCCATCTGATCAGTAAATAAGCTTGTTCAGGACATAACATCATGCGGTATGCACGTAGAAGACATTCCGATAATAAATCCATGGCGGACATCAACGTCACTCCGCTTGTTGACGTCATGCTTGTACTTCTCATCATCTTCATGGTTACGGCGCCGATGCTTTCCATGGGCATCGATGTCAACCTGCCGCGCGTCAAGTCAAAGACTGTAGATCTCGCGGAAGAAAAACTGATTCTGAGTATTAATGAAAACAAAGAAATTTTCCTAAACAAAACCCGGATGTCTCTGCAGGATCTCAACACGAAGCTTGCCGCAATTTTTGAAGAGCGTGTTGACCGCGAGATCTTCCTGCGAGCAGACAAAAATGTTTCTTATGGTTTTGTGGTTGAAGTCATGTCGGAAATACGCAAAGCGGGCGTTGATAAACTGGGAATGATTACGGAACCGCCTGAGGACATAAAATGACGTCCCGGATGCTCAATAAAAGCTCCGTCGGCAATACCGGCAGCCCCTACCAAATGTTTTTCGCCTCACTGCTTCTTCACCTGATTGCGATCGCCGCTATCATCATAACCGTGCCCGGAACATCAAAGCAGTTAACCTTCGGCGCCCCCTATTCCGTCGCGCTCGTGGGCCCCGAAGTTCTGCAGCCGCCAAAGGGGACTTCTATAACGAAAAACATTTTTCAGCCTCCCGCTCCGGAACCTCCCGTCATTCTAAAGAGGAAGGTGGAAATCCCTTCGGCTGTCCCGCTGATTAAAAAAAAAGAATTCGTAAAAGATACGGTTAAAGATATCATTACAGACAAGGGCAAAGATATCAGTCAAGCGGATCTGCAAAAGAAAATCGATGCTATCCGCCGAAAAGAGCTCTCTAAAGCGGATGTTCAGAAGAAGATTGACACCATCCGCCGAAAAGAGCTCGCTAAAACCGGAACCGGCGAAACATCAGGCGTTCCGTATGGATCATCAAATGCGCGTATGGGCGCGGCAGTTTCGTCTGACAACTCGTCCCGGATAGATGAATATAGCCGTTTTGTCTGGGCCAGAATTAAAAAGAACTGGACATTGCCGTCCACAATGATGCCAAAAAACAACGTAGAAACCATCGTCGAGGTAAGAATAACAAGGAGCGGAGCCTTGGAATACATCGATTTTGAAAAACGTTCAGGCAATGCATATTTTGATGAATCCGCTATGCGCGCGGTAAAAAAATCCGCTCCTTTCCCTCCGCTTGAGGGATGGGTAAACAGCAACTTCATCGACTTCGGCATCCGGTTTCACTCCGAGGACTTTCGTTAAATAAACTCCCTGATGGATGAAGAATGATTATGAATAACAAATATGTTTTAAAAATATTGATCCTTTTTGTTTTCCTGGCGATTTGCGGTGTTTACAGCACCGCCATGGCCAAAGTGTATATTGATATAGACGCACCCGGTTTTCAACAATTCCCCATCGCGATTTGTGATTTTCAAAATAAAAAAACGGGGACATCCGCATCTTCGGACGTCAACTCCGCCATTGCCGACGACATCAAAAACTACCTCGACATGACGGGGATTTTTAAAATCCTGGACAAAAAAAGTTTTCTGGAAGGCGTTGAACCCGGATATCCGGAAAAAATCCGCTTCCCCGAGTGGACAGCTATCGGCGCTGATTTTCTGGTTCGAGGCGACTTAACCGTTCAGGGAAAAGACACGGTTGCCGACAGCCGCCTGTATGATGTGGCACGGGGCGAAATGCTTTTTAATAAAAGATATTCGGATGCAGGCGGCAACACAAAAGCACTTGCACTTGCTATTGCACGCGATATCCTAATGGCGCTGACCGGCGACGCTGGAGACTTTAATACGAAAATCGCTTTTATCATAAAAAGGAAAACCGGCTCCGATATTTACTCGATGAATTACGACGCATCGGGCATGGGCAACATGACAGGTCATCAAAGCATTGTCACGTCACCGCGCTGGTCACCGGACGGTCAATATCTGGCCTTTACATCATACAAGAAGGGACGGCCACAGGTTTATCTGCGTAACTTGAAAACCGGAAGTGAAAGAACTGTTGCTTCTTTCGAGGGCCTGAATTTATGCGGTTCCTTCTCGCCGGACAGCAAAAAACTTCTGCTGACACTGAGCAAAGACGGTAACGAAGATATTTACGTCCTGGACATTAACACCATGCAGCTAAAACGCCTGACCAACAGCTACTCCATTGACGTCTCTCCGACCTGGTCGCCCGACGGACAAAAAATTGCATTTGTATCGAACCGATCCGGCTCACCGCAAATCTTTGTCATGAATGCAGATGGTGGGAACGCAAGAAGAATCACGTTTAACGGCAAATACAACACATCGCCTTCCTGGTCTCCCCGCGGCGGCAAAATCGCGTATGAGGGTCTTGCTGGCGGCAGATATCAGATTTTTACCGTTGATGAAGGAGGCGGCAACCTGATGCAGATGACCTCTGACAATGCGGACAATGAATATCCGTCCTGGTCTCCTTCCGGCAGGCAAATTGTTTTCAGTTCACGTCAGGGCGGCAGAAGCCGCATCTGCATTATGAACGTAAACGGCATGAAAACACGGGTTCTCTTCGAGAGCGCAAGTCATCTGGTCATGCCATCCTGGTCTCCCTCATTAAAATGATTTTTTATAGGGGGGTTGTAATTTTTCATTCTTTGCCGTATAGAAGACGCCATGTTTATCTAGAAATTTGCATCGGATGCTAAAAATCGGTTTTGTGCGTTATCTTACTGAAAACACCTCGCATTCAATTCAGTTACCTGATATTTTTATTGACGCAGTTCGGTAAGATATGTTTAGAATAATTAACCTTAAGCAGATTTTTTTCAAATCATGAAAGGAGAGAGTCATGAAAAAATATTTAACACTTATCGGGGTATTTCTTGTTTTTACATTTTGTTTAACCATTTTCAGCGGTTGTGCGGATAAATCAGCCGTTGTGAGGGATGATGCGGCCACAGAAGACGAAGCTGCCCGCAGGGCACGGGAACAGGCGGAACGGGAAGCCGCCATGAGAGCGAGAGACGCGGCACTTTTAACCATCCAAAATATTTACTTCGACTATGATCAATCCAACATCCGTCCGGACGCACGTGAAACACTGAAACACAACGCTGCGATCTTTACCCACAAAAGTGGAAAGATCGTTATTGAGGGATACTGTGATGAAAGGGGCACCGACGAATATAATATGGCTCTCGGGCAGAGGCGGGCCCAGGAAGCCAAGCAATACCTGATCAACCTCGGCATCAGCCCATCGCGTATGCAGACCATCAGTTATGGTGGCGTTGATCACGTCCTGTGCGACGTCCTCCGACCTTAAGAATGTCCGTACGGAATTAAACCGGGAGGTGGAGGATAAAATTGCTGCTTTCGACATTCGTATACGAATGATGCAGGAAGAACAAAAGCAGGCCATTGAGGCTATGCGCAAGGGACAGGCCAACACCGCAGCAGACATGTCGGAATTGCGCGAGCAGATCCAGCAATTGCGTGGAAATGTCGAGGCGCTGCAAAAGGGTTCCTTCCCGGATGCAAGGGGGGACAGTGCATACAATAAAAGACTCGAGCAGCTTTCCCAGAAAATCAATTTCATCGAGAATTTCCTGGAAATCAGCAAAAAGGATTCATCCAGCGGTAATGATAGTTCTGTTTCACCGCCGGATTCTTCTTCCGATAAACAGAGTAAATCTTCCCAGTATGCGGCAGCTTATCAGCTTTTCAAGAGCGGCAATTATGCAAAAGCCCGGTCTGGCCGCTTATCCCACGGGCGAGTATTCTGATAACGCGCAGTTCTGGATTGGTGAATGTTATTTCTATGAAAAGCAATACGAAAAAGCTATTCTGGAGTATGACAATGTGACCAAAAAATTCCCCAGCAGCAACAAAGTGCCTCATGCTCTTTTGAAGCAAGGATTCTCCTTCTTAAGCCTGGGCGACAAGGCAAGTGCACGTCTGCTTTTACAGCAAATCATAAAAGACTATCCCAATACCAGCCAGGCGAAGGCCGCGCGTGCCAAGCTTCAGCGAATCAAGTAGTCTCTATTTGCTCACCACGCATAATAAAGGGGGATTCACATCAGCCCCCTTTTTTATGTCTTTTGCCCGACAACAGGCTGCGGGGGAACATGCCACCATTTACCAATCCATTCCAGCCGGCAAATCATCTTCATACCAAGTTGCATCCAAAGGATAACGCGGCGGCAAGGAGGAGGCTCCACAGGCGTATTATTGATACGTTGAGGAAGCCGACCCCCTATGAGGGGGCGCGCGACGATGCCAACAAAATTAGCCAAAGACCGGATGCGCATTCAGCAAGGAAGCGCTAAAAGAAACTATTCCTTCCCTTCCGGTAGTTGCCACTCTGAAATTGGCAACTACATGCGACTTGGTATCAGCAGAGTTTCTGCATGCATGACTATTAATCCAAACTGATTTTCTGAATATCTGAGGGGACAGGCAGTTCAAAAACGGTTAAATCTGTTGCTTTGACTATTTTCAGATCAGTATATTTTACTAAAATACGTGTCATATGGTCTGCCTGAATAATAGTTATCTTCCGGGCCAGACTGCTTCCTGATACATAGTCGTCGTATCTTACCTGAAATATTTCTCTACCATCAGGGGCATGGCGAATCAGCTTTTCTACTCTTCCGTTTTTATCAAGCCAAAGCGTTTGCGAAAACCCCAAAGTAGTTTTTTGATCAAATCTTGTCAGGCCAGTCTCTTGATCACTTGCCCGGGACGAAACCTTTCCCTCAGGGGTTGGAATGTCGCAAGAAAGAATCATTACAATATCATCAACATCAAATCCCCATGGTAAAAAACGAGCCAGATTTTCGGCGGATGGTTTCCCTGAATAAAATTCTTCTCTCGACGGAATAAATATTTGCAGACGATCAGGCGTAGCCGACAGAAATAAATCGGGTGTCCCGATCACCGGAAGTATCTCCAGGCGAAGATAGGAGGGTTTCTGCACAATCAATGCAGCCCGAACCGGATAATGTCCCTGCTCTGTCTTCAGGTCAATTTCCGCTGTAGCCACAATCCTGTCTGTTTCCTGAATTGCCGGGGCTACGACGGTTAAATATTTTTCAGGGGGGCCAAGAGGCGAAAAACCATGCTTCCCGGCAGCACATCCGCAGATGAGGACCGTTAGCATAAATAACAGGATAACAGGCGTACAAAAAAAACGCATCCGACTAACACTTTCAGGGGAGATAATAACGATCTTGGACCTTTATTTTTTGTTGATCAGATTTTCCAGTTTCTCTTTCAGCTTAAGGTTATCAGGATCAATCTTCGCAGCCTTCCGGTAATATTCCAGAGCTTCCCGCTGCCGTCCGGTTTTCAGATAAACATCCCCCATATGTTCGTTAATATTGGGATCATCCGGCAAGATCTCCAGAGCTTCCCTGAGATGCTTCAGGGCGCTTTCGTATTGATTTTTCTTAAAAAGAACCCAGCCCAGGGAATCCAGAATATATCCGTTTTTCGGTTTGATCTTCAGGGCCTGAATAATCATTTGTTCTGCTTCGTCCAAATGAATGCCACGGTCGGCATATGTGTAGCCGATAAAATTAAGAGCGTCGGCATTTTGCGGATCAATGTCCAGAACTTTTTGCATCGACTTGATGCTTTCCTCAAAACGATTCGTTTTTTCCTGAAGCGTACCCAGAACATAATACATGTCGGAATTGCGGGGAAAACGCCCGATACCTTCCTGAATTGTTTTTTCCGCTGCGGTCATATCTTTCTTTTCTTCATACAGCGATGACAAATAGATATACATCGCTGCCTGATCGTTTTTCTTTTCGATGGCCCGGGTCATAACCGCAATGGCGTCTTCAATTCTTCCTTCTTTCTTGCAAATCATGGCTGCAAGGACTTGAGCATTCGCATATAATTCAAAATCAGGGGATATTTTTTGATACTCCGCAAGTGCGGCAGGCAAA
>PHBN01000435.1 GCA_002840635.1 Deltaproteobacteria bacterium HGW-Deltaproteobacteria-1 | reverse complement strand
CCCGCCGATATGAGCGGGACCTCCTCTTTGACAAGAACTCTTCCATGTGCTAGTAATCCCAACCCTTCACAGCCATGGAAAGCGATTAGGATCGAATCGGAAACAAACATTATGTGCTTTAAGAAGAAGGTCCGGATATTGTTATGAAAAATACGTCCGTACAAACACTGCGAAGTTGGATCATCCTGTCCCGTCCACCCTTTCACTCTGTAGGCATCCTGCCTTTTGTCCTGGGGACCTTTCTGGCCTATCGCCTGACCGGCGCTTTTGACCCGGAAGTTTTTGTTCTGGGAGTTGCCGGGGTTATACTGATTCTGTTGTCAACGTATCACTCAGGTGAATACTTTGACCGCAGGGAGAACGCCATTTCCGCAAGCATACACGAGAATCCCTTTGCCGGCGGCACCCGGATGATCACTGAAGGGAAAATCCCCGCCCGCGTTGCCCTCTGGACAAGCATCATCACTATTTTCATGGCTTTCATCATCGGGGTTGTCCTTCAGTTTGTCTATAACACCGGCCCGTACACACTGTTGATCGGTTTCCTGGGTGCGGTTCCCGGCTTTTTCTATTCAACGGAACCCGTGAGGCTTGTCAAGCGGGGCGTTGGAGAGCTATTCATCGGTTTTTGCTTCGGCTGGCTGCCCGTGGCTTCTTCTTATTACATTCAAACTGCGTCGATCGCTCCTGTAATTAACTGGTTGTGGATGCCGATCGGTTTTTCCATTTTCAATGTGATCCTGCTTAATGAATTTCCGGACTACGAGGCGGATACGGCCACAGGGAAAAAGAATCTTCTTTACCGGATCGGCAAACAGAAAGGCAAAGGTGTTTATATTATTTTCAATCTGCTCACCTGTCTGACCATGCTGACGTCACCGTGCTTCGGAGTCCCCTTTAAAGTGATCTGTTTTTATCTGCCGTTTGTTGCCGTTGCTCTTTTTATCGTTTATCAGATGTTAAAAAATCGCCATGAAGATGCCCGATGGCTGGAAATATTATGGCTGGGAAGCACGCTGCTCATGGGATATCTGAACCGCTGGCGGAACTTCTTCGGATGGCTTGTCCATCATGGTTTTTCATCCATGCCGGTAGCCAACGGTGCCTGGGGGATGGGTTGCATCGGTTATCCGGGGCATCCCGTGTGGGAAGTCACCGGTGCCTGCAATCTACGCTGCATCCACTGCCATGCCACAAGCGGCCAGGCCGCCCCTGATGAACTGACCACCGATGAAGGAAAAAAGCTGATTGATATGCTCGCTGCCGAAAGCGAGTTCCGCACTCTGATCTATACCGGCGGCGAGCCGTTGGTGCGGCCGGACATTTTTGAACTCTTGAGGCACTCGCAAAAGGCGGGGTTCGCCAACATCATCGCCACCAACGGAACGCTGATCGATGAAGAAATGGCCTTTAAACTCAAAGACCACGGAGTGGTCTGCAACGCCATCAGTTTTGACGCGGCCAATCCGGATATTCACGATATGGTCAGAAATAAGCCCGGTTCCTTTGATCTGGCTATGCGGGCCGTCGAAGCAACTAAAAAAGCGGGAATTTTAGTACAGATCAATACAACCGCGATGGAATATAATATGCCCCATCTGCCGGAGCTGATTGATTTTGCCGACGCCAGCGGGGCAGGCATCATGCTGATGTATCAGCTAGTTGCCGTGGGACGGGGTGAAAAAATCGAAAAAGCCACTCTCAAGAAAACCGCCAACAGACATCTGAGCGAACTGATTTCAGAAAAACAAAAAAACGCCAAAACGATCATTGAGCCGGTGGCCGGGCCGCAGTACTGGCCTTATCTTCTGGAAAGAGGAGGTATCCGGGGCGGGTTGCCCCTCAAACTGGCCGGAAAAGTATTTCACGGATGCGCGGCGGGACGTGGATTTGTTTATGTCAAGGCCAACGGTGATGTCTGGCCCTGTCCATTTGTTGAGGTAAGCGGAGGAAATATCCGGGAAAAGAGTTTTCATGACATTTACACCGCTTCCGCTTTATTTCAGGATTTGCGCCGTCGCGAAGAAAAGCTCAAGGGCCTTTGCGGTGAGTGCCAGTACAAAACCGTCTGCGGCGGATGCCGTGGACGGGCCCATGCCTACAGCGGTGACTATCTGGCGGAAGATCCGCGGTGTTTTATCCGGGAAAGAGAAAAGAAACAACCGTCCTGATATTTTTTTATTTTTTCCTGTCCCTGATACCCAGCGATTCGCAGAGAATTTCCACCGGATCGAAAGCGCTCATGCCGGAAAGACCGGCGAGCTGCATGCGGCAGGAACCGCAGTCCGCTACAATTGCCTCCGCGCCGGTTTTTTTGATGAGCGACACGGCGCGACCTCCCAGCTGTATGGCCGTGGCTTCGTTGATTTTTTTAAATCCGTAACTGCCGTTGAGT
>PHBN01000089.1 GCA_002840635.1 Deltaproteobacteria bacterium HGW-Deltaproteobacteria-1 | reverse complement strand
TGTTCAATCAGCATCTGATCGATCATGCGCTGCAGAAAAACTTTCTTGTTTTGTTCCAGAACACCTTCCAGATCGTTGCCTTTGTATGTCGTCTGGATGTTTTTCGCGTAGGGTTCAAACGACCGGTTCAGGTCGCGCATCGTGATGATCTCGTTATTCACCACGGCCACGATTCTATCCTCCAATTCGGCGGCAACACTTCCGCATGCCAACAGCACAGCCAGCATGGTCATAAGATATATTCTAAGTCTTTTCACAGATACCTCCCTGAAAATTTATTTGTTCTGCAACATCTCTTTGAATATTTTTGTGTCTTTTTTAATCACGGCTTTGCGTTTCAATTTATCCAGCCAGGCGGTAAATGCCGCATCTTCCTTATGAATCCGGATGTCGGCCATAATATCGCCCTTACATGCGTCAAAAGACCGGTTTTGAGCCGGACGTTTTTCACTGACTTTGAATATATGATATCCATAAGCGCTTTTCACAATCGGGCTGACGATGCCCACCGGTAAATGAAAAATCGTTTCATCAAGCGGTTCCGGCATGGTTTGTTGGATGATCAAACCCAGATCACCTCCGCGGGAAGCCTCCGGTCCGATGGATTCCTGGGCTGCCACACTGGCAAAATCCTCGCCGTTTTCCAGCCGGACTTTTATGGCATGGGCTTTTTCCGGGTTCCTTACAACAATTTGCGCCACCCGCACCTGCGCTTCGGTTTTGCATAGATCAGGATGTTCATGAAAGTAATCTTTCGCTTCATCCTCCGTAACGTGGACGGCCGCGTTTACATCCGTGGCCACCACTTTGTCCATCAGCATTTCTTTTTGAATCTCTTCACGCCAGTCAGTGTATTGCACATTTTGTGAAATGAGAAAATCAAAAAAATGATCACCGTAATCTTTCCGGATATCGAGGACTTTTTGCTCCAGTTCCGTGTTACTTACCGACAGGTTCAACTGGCTTGCTCTCTGAAGGATAATCTTCTCCGTGATCATGGATTCCAGAATTTCTTCTTCGAGCATTCTCCGTTTACTCAACGAATCCGGCAATGCTCCCGGCGGCAGGATGTTTTTTCGGGTGTTCAGCCGCTTTTGATATTCATCGTAAAAAATTTTTTCACCATTTACCGTAGCGATATATTCCCGATCGGATAGATCATCCCTGCTGCAGGAGATGATCAGGCACACGGTCCCCAGAAGAACCAGAGGCAAAAACGGGTTTTTTATAACATTTATCAATATCGATGGTCCCATGGTATTCTTTCATTGTATAGCTCGATAATGGTTATTGGGCAAGCATCTTTAAAAGTTCTTCGGCATGGTCCAGTATTTCCGTTGCGGTTGCCGCCTGGGCCGGCATAAATAACTTGAAATCGGGTGTAAATCGTAAATCTTTGATTTTCTTACGTGTTAGGCTGATGATCCTGGCCGGGTCAATCGGTGATGTTTCCCGGAAATGCAAATAAAAATATTTGCCGTCATATCCCATTTTTTTGGCGGACAGGAGCTTCAACTCATTGCGGATATTGATCACGCGTAAGAGATTATCCGCCTCCTGTGGCAAGGGTCCGTAGCAATCGGCAAATTCGCCGCGAAGTTCATTAAGCTCTTCAGGGTTTTCCGCAAGGGATATTCTTTTGTATAAAATCAGCCGCTGATGAACATCTTCGACATAGTCTTCGGGAAGAAAAGCGGAAATGCCCATCTGAATTTCTGGAAGTGTATCTTCAACAGGCGGCGTTTTCCCCTGGATTTCCCGTACGGTTTTTTCCATCAGTTCGGTATAAAGTTCGTAACCAACGGCGGAAATGTGTCCGGCCTGCGACAGGCCCAGGAGATTACCGCCTCCGCGGATTTCCAGGTCGTTATAAGCGATGCGGAAACCGGAACCGGGTTCGGAAAATTCCTTGATGGATTGAAGGCGTTTCATCGCGTCACGTGACAGGAGTGCCCCCTTCGGCAGGAGCAGATACGCACAGGCTTCCTGATTACCCCGGCCCACACGGCCGCGGATCTGGTAAAGCTGGGCCAGGCCGAATCGGTCGGCGCGGTTGATGATGATGGTATTTGCCGAAGGAATATCCAGACCCGATCCGATGATGGTCGTGCAGACCAGTACATCAAATTCATGACGGATAAACTGTGACATGGCTTTTTCAATTTCCGCCGGTTTCATCTGCCCATGCACCACGCCGACTCTGGCCTGTCCGGCAAGCCGCTGCACCAGATGGGCAATGGAATAGATGGATCGCACACGGTCGTGAACAAAAAACACCTGTCCGCCCCTTGCTATTTCAGTTTCGATGGCTGCCCCGATGGTGTCTTCATCGAATTCTAGAACATAGGTTTTAATCGGCTGACGGTCCCGGGGGTGCAGTGTGCGCGGGATCGGCGTGGCCGAAAGCGTCAGCACATCCACCAGCGTCCGCATCTTTTTGAGTTTCTCCTTGTGCTGCACACCGAAGCGCTGTTCTTCATCGATAATCACCAGGCCCAGATTCCGGAACTCCACGTCCTTTTGCAGCAGGCGATGCGTTCCAACGATGATATCCAGTTTCCCTAGGCGCAGATCCTCCAGGGTTTTCCTGATCTGGGCGGTATTCTTAAAACGGTTCAGCACATCCACGCGGATCGGAAAATCGGTCAGCCTCTCCGAGAAGGTCGCGTAATGCTGCTCAGCCAGAATGGTCGTCGGCGCCAGGAGCGCCGCTTGTCTGCCGTCCATAACGGCGCGGAACGCGGCGCGCAGGGCGACTTCCGTTTTGCCGAAGCCCGCGTCCCCGCAGATCAGCCGATCCATGGGCTTGACGTCATCCATGTCTTCATGGATGTCTTCAATGGCCCTGGCCTGATCGGGGGTTTCTTCAAATGCAAAGGTCGAGCAGAATTCTTCATAGATGCGGTCAGGCGGCGCGAAAGATTTCCGTTCCATTGCCTCCCTTGCCGCGTAGATGGCTGTCAGCTCCTCGGCCACATCGCGCATGGATTTTTTTACCCGTTCCTTGACTGCGTCCCAGGATGTCCCGCCCATCTTTTCAATTTTCGGTTTATAGCCGTCCGGTCCGAGATAGCGCTGTATTTTTTCCAGGGAGTTTACCGGCAGATAGAGTTTGTCTCCCTCCGAATACTCGATCACCAGAAAATCGTTTTCAATTTTGCCGACGGTTATTTTCTGCAGGCCGCGATATATCCCGATGCCGAAATCCGTGTGGACGACAAAGTCTCCTTCTTTCAGATCGCCAAAGGATTTTAAAAAGTAACCTTCCCGGACGGGTCGGGTCCTGCGCCGGGACGTCTTTTTGACAAAAATTTCTTCTCCGCTTATAAAAGCAAGCCCCATGGCTTCCAGAACAAAACTGCCCGATATTTTCCCTTCCAGTAAAAAAAGCCGGGAATCGTCACCCAGGTTGCGGATGATGTCCAGAAGCTGCGTGCCGGTGGGCAGAATCTGCACATGCAGATCATATCCCGCAAGCAGATGCGTGATCCGGGCATTATCTTCCGGTGTTGGAGAAAACAGGAACACTGTCATGTGTCCGGACAACCATTGCTTGATTTTATCTGCAGTGTTGCGAAGAAGGGCCTCCTCTTTCACTTCACCAGCCAGCGGTTCAGCGGCCATAATTTCCCGGGGTGCCTGAATCGTCACAGAAGGATTCTGCCGGGTGTCGCTATCCAGCGTCAGACCGGAGAACCGGATCTGTCTGAATCCGGCCAGTCGCGTGTAGAGGGTTTCTGAATCCAGGTAAACGCTGGTGCTTTCCAGATAAAACTTCCCGCCCGCCTTTGCCTTGTAAAGCAACTTGTCTACACTTGCCCCGGTGACTTGCGCGGCCTGTTTGATCGCCAGTTCATCGTTGAGGATAAACCGGGTATCATTTGGCAGGTAATCAAAAATACTTGAGAGTCTTTGCCGGGCAGGAAGGTCCGGGTCGTCATCGTCTTCGTAAAACAGGGGCAGAAAAATCGGGTTGACGGATGACGCGGATTGTTGTCTCAGCGTCTCCGTAAGCCTACTGCGAAGATCACGCGAAAGCTCCAGATCATCAGCCCGCCATTTGATGTTGCGAATGGCACGGTTTCGTCTTGTTTCGTCGATCAGAATTTCACTTGCCGGTCCGAGCATAAAGGCGTCAATTGTTTTTCCCGAGCGCTGGGTTGTGCAGTCAAAACGGCGGATCGTTTCGATTTCGTCGCCGGCCATTTCCAGCCGCAGCGGTTCAGGCTCACTGGGCGGGAATACATCCAGAATGTTGCCGCGCAGGCTGTATTCTCCCTGTTCTTCCACCAGAGAAACCCTCTGATATCCGCCGGCCGCAAGCCTGGCGGGAAACTCCTCCATCAGCAGGGTATCGCCTGTCGAAATGATTTTCAGATACTGCTGAAATTCGGGAAAGGGCATGACTTTCTGCATGCAGGCTGCAAAACAGGTGACAATGATCTTACGGCTGTCCACCTGCAGACGTGTCAGCACAGTGAGCCTGGCCAGTTCTTCTTCACGCTGGAGGGCAAACATGTCGATGGAAAGAAAATCCAGCGGCGGGTAATGCAAAACGGACTCTTCACCCAGAAAGAGAGCAAGGTCGCGGGCGAAGCCGGCAGCCTCTTTGGCCGTGGGACAAATGACGGTTATGGGTCCGGCCAGACGGTCAAAGATGACCGCCGTCAGAAAAGAACGCGCGGTACCCGTAAGACCGTGAACGTCAACGACACGGGTGTCTTTTTCAAGCAGCTCCAGAAGCTCACGCACAGTGGGAGCCTCGCGGAGAATTTTCTTATCAATGATTTTTCTCAATGAAGTCAATCCAAACGGCTAAAACGGCCGGTTAAGAAACCTCCAGCATTCTGTCCAGGGCTTTTTTTGCGGCCAGAGCTATGTCCCGGGGGACGGTGATCACCGGCTGCATAGTATCCAGTGACCGTTCAATATCGTCCAGGGTTATTTTTTTCATGTCGATGCAGACAAGAGCGGGGGAGGCGGGAATGAACGTCTTTCCCGGATTGTGTTTTTGCAGTTCGGCCAGGATGCCTTCTTCCGTTCCTATGATGATTTCGTTCGCTTTTGTTTCATGGGCAAAACGGATAATTGCCGATGTGCTGCCCACTAAGTCTGCGAGGGCAAGCACGTCCTGGCGGCATTCCGGATGCGCGGCAAAAGGCGCCTGCGGGTATTTCCGTTTGCATGCCTCGACGTCCTCGACGGTCAGCGCCTGATGGACCGGGCAGCAGCCCTCCCAGGCAATGATTTGCCTGCCGGTGACCGATACCACATGGCGTGCCAGATTGCCGTCGGGCAGCATGACGACCTTTTTTCCCGGCGGCAGAGTGTTGATAATTTTGAGCGCGTTGGACGATGTGCAGCAGATATCGCTTTCGGCTTTCACTTCCGCGGTGGAATTGACGTAGGACATAAAAACAGCATCCGGCTCTTCCATTCTCATTTTCCTGACCGATGCAGCATCAGCCATGTCGGCCAGGGGACATCCGGCGTCCACGCGTGGCAGGAGAATGGTTTTTTGAGGGGAGAGCATGGCGGCACTTTGAGCCATGAAGTGAACGCCCGCGAAGACGATGACTTTTGCATCCGAGCTTGCTGCCGACTGGGCAAGCACAAGCGAATCACCCAGGACATCGGCTATTTCCTGAACTTCGGGCCTGACATAGAAGTGAGCCAGTAAAATCCCGTCTTTATCAGCCAGCATTTTACGAATTTTTTTCTGTTGGGACGTCATAAATCGTTTCCTTTGATTAATCTTTTCTCTCCCTAGCGCAAATCTTCATTTAGTTCAAGGAGAACGAATCATGGTTTGTGCCTCGCAGCTGACGACTCACGGTTCCTGTTTCATGTTTGACAGTGCATAGCGGATTACCTGCGGTTGATGGTTCATAGCCTATTTTCTGATTGACAACCCTGTTTTCTTTGATAATGTACTCAATTTAAGATCGATGGAGAAAATATCATGATTTCCGTGGAAAGGGCGCTTGCGACCATTCTTGCCGGTTGTCGCCCGATGGAATTCGAGAAAATTGATATTCTGGACGCTGCGGGCAGGGTGATTGGAGAAGATGTTATTGCGCAGCGCGATATTCCCGCTGTGCCGAATTCTGCGAAGGATGGCTACGCTGTTCGCTCAAGCGATACGAAAGAGGCAAAAGCCAGAAAACCCTTGGAGTTCAGGGTGATTGAAACCATTGCAGCGGGCAGTCTTCCCCAAAAAAGGATGAACAAAGGCCAGGCAGCCCGCGTCATGACCGGTGCCATGATTCCCAAAGGCGCGGACGCCGTTGTTATCCGGGAAGATACGGAAGAAAAAGGTAAAACGGTCATAATTAAAACTCCCGTGTCCCGGGGTGCTGAAGTCCGTTTTGCCGGTGAAGATGTAAAAAAGGGTGAACCCGTTATTAAAACGGGCAGCGTGTTGCGTCCCGGGCACATCGGCATGCTGGCCGCGTTGGGAAGGGCGTTTGTCACGGTTTATCAGAAACCCCGGGTAGCGATTCTATCCACCGGTGACGAGCTGGTTGAACTGGAGGCTGATCCGTCTCCCGGGAAAATTGTCAATTCCAACAGCTATTCTCTTGCCGCGCAGGTTCGGGACTGCGGTGGAATCCCGATGATGCTGGGTATCGCCCATGATAACCGGTCGGAGCTTGCTGAAAAATTCCAGGCAGCGGGCCGGGCCGACGTTGTTCTTTCTTCCGGTGGTGTTTCGGTCGGTGATTATGATTTCGTTAAAGACGTGATGGCGGATTCAGGCAATGCCATGCATTTCTGGAAGGTAGCCATGCGTCCGGGAAAACCGACGGCTTTTGGGTCCATTAACGGTGTGCCGCTCTTCGGTCTGCCCGGAAATCCTGCTGCCGTCATGGTTTCGTTTGAACAGCTGGTCCGTCCCTACCTGCTGAAAATGCAGGGACACTCACGGATTTTCCGTCAGATCTTCAAGGCGGTGAGTGCTCAGAGCATCCGGAAGGAAACCGGTTTCAAACATTTTTTACGCGCGGTGGTTCAAAAAGAAGGGGATCGTTATGTTGCGCGCATGACCGGCGAGCAGGGATCCGGTATCCTGAAATCCATGGTGGCAGCCAATGCTTTTATTGTCCTTGATGAAAATGTTTCTTCTGTAAAAAAAGGGGATGAAGTTGTCCTGCAGATGCTTGATGAAACGATGCTGAGGACGGATGTTCCCCGCTTCGAGTAGACAATTCGTTCCGTGGTTTCTGTGTCCGGATATGACAGGCAGGCGTGTAAAAGAATGACGCAAGATAGATATAATCAGGATTTTTGCTGAGATATATAAAGCACTTTAAAATAAAACAGAAAAGAAAGGAATTTTTATGCGTAAATCATTGATATTTGTTTTTGTTGTTCTTGTTGGTGTTTGGGGTTGTTCTCCGCAGCCGCCGAAAACAGAGGAACAGAAAGCCTTCTATGCGCTGGGAGCCCATCTCAATAAACAGTTGTCCGTTTTTGACATGTCTCCCGAGGAAATGAAATATGTTCAGATGGGAATGTCCGATGCGTCCGCCGGCAAAAAGCTGGAGGCTGAGCCGGAAGCAAACATGCTAAGCTGATTGACGGAAAAGAATTTGACAGTTCCATCAAACGCGGCCAGCCTGCAGAATTACCGCTGGGGCAGGTATTTCCCTGCTGGGCGGAAGGGGTGGCCATGATGAAAGTGGGAGGCAAATCGAAGCTGGTTTGTCCGGCTGAAATTGCCTATGGTGACAAAGGGCGTCCGCCTGTTATTCCCGGCGGTGCGGCGCTGGTTTTTGAAGTTGAACTGCTGGATGTGAAACCGTCCGGTACAGCACCCGCACCGACACCTGCGGCAAAACCTGCTGCAAAACCGGCGGCAAAAAAATAAATCAGCAGTCAAGAATGTTCGCATGATTAGGATGTGAGGGGCGGGGCAGCAGCCCGCCCCTTCACTGTATTTTTATCATAAGGTAAGTAAAAATGATCCATTCGATTCAAGAAAGTCCGCTTTATTCCATCGTCAATCCCCGAAGCATTGCTTTTTTTGGTGCTTCCAATAATTTTTTGCGAATGGGTTCCATGATGCTTTCGTCGGTGCAGGCTCTCGGTTACGAGGGGGAAATATACCCGATCCACCTTAAGGAAAAGGAGGTTCGCAGTTTAAAGGCTTATGCCAGCGTTATGGACCTGCCGGAAGTTCCGGATCTGGCGATTATAGTCCTGCCCACGGATATTGTCTGCCGGACAATGGAGGATTGCGGGAAAAAGGGCATCCGTCATGCTATTGTGGTATCAGGAGGGTTCCGGGAAGCCGGCCCTGAAGGCGTTGCGCTCCAGGATGAACTGGAAGCGATTGCTCATCATTACGGCATCCGTTTCCTCGGGCCGAACTGCCTCGGTGTTGCCAATATGCACCAAAAACTGAATCCCACAACAATCACCGCGGAAGGCCCTCCCGGTTTTGTGGGATTGGCGTCCCAGAGCGGCAGTTTTGTTACACAGATGTTTGATTATCTTCATCGCCACGGGATGGGGTTCAGTTCGGCGCTGAGCGTCGGGAATGAGGCCAATATTGACATTGTCGATTGCCTGGAATATCTGGGGGCATGCCCCAACACAAAGGTGATCACACTTTACATTGAAGGAATTACCCGGGGCAGAAAGTTTGTCGAAATAGCGAAGGCGATTACACCCCATAAACCCGTTGTAGCCCTCTATGTGGGCGGGTCTGAAGCGGGCAGGCAGGCGGGTCTTTCTCATACAGGTTCCATGTCGGGTCCCAACGAAATCTATGATGGAGTTTTCCGGCAGTGCGGAATCATCCGGGCGACGACCATCACGGAACTCTTTGATTATGCGCTCGCACTGGGGACGCTTCCCCGTCCCGGGGGAAACCGGGTCATCATTCAAACGCATTCCGGGGGTCCGGGGGCCACGGCTGCCGATTCCTGCGGACGCGCGGGTCTTACCCTGCCGCCGCTTTCTCAGGAAACGGTGGAAAAGCTGAAGCCCATGATTCCCAGAACGGCCAGCACCGCGAATCCGGTTGACCTGACATACAACAGGGATTTTACGGAAAGTTTCTTTGATATCCCCGACATGCTGCTGTCGGAAAAAAATGCCGATATGCTTCTGGCTTATATTTTGTCTCCCGGCGGCTTCGCAGACCGGATTTTAAAGGAAATGGGGATTCCCGATGAATCGATCCCATCGGAAAGGGAGAAAATTCTGGCGGAACATTCCGAGGCTTTTTTCAGTTTGACAAAACGCCACCCCGATAAACCTGTTGTCGGTTTTACCTACCGCAGCCTTCAGGAAACAATGGTGCGATACCTGCTCGATCGAGGGGTCCCTGTTTATCAGGATCCCGAACGCGCCGCCCGATCCATGGCGGCAGTACTGCAGTATTATAAAAAACGCGACAAAATGGTCCAAGAAGAAAAAACAGGAAGGATTTGATTGAGCCTTCCCTGTTTTGTGCTGACCTGAAAAAGGATCGCATGGAATGAATTGGCCCGACCTATACTTGACTTGACAAATAGTGTCCAATTAAGTCTTATCTCTGTAATGCTCTTTCACCTACCAAGCAAGTGTTTTCGGTTTGAAATTGGAGTGATGATTACCACTTCAAACAATCAAAGATGCTTCATGCTACGGGCAGGAAATTACGCACGCATAAACCACTTAGGCATGCCGCACTACACAAAACAAAAAAGGTGCGCTCACGCATCAAGGCCTTCGCCGGGGAGCCGTGACGCGGATCGGCTAGGCTAGGCTTGCGCCGCTGCGTGCACGTCCACAAGCGAGTCGGCCTCGATGTAGATCCGCCCTATCTCCGGGTAGGTGCCCTTGAGCGCCGCCTCGATACGGCCGACGGCATTGTGGATCTGCTCGGCCGGCAGGCCGGAACAAAACACGACGTCGAGGTTCACAAGCAGGTCGTTGGGGCCTAGGTACATCGTGCGGATGTCGCCCACTGCGTCGACCGCCTGCTCGGCGCCGACGATATCGCGCATGCGCGCGAGTACGGCCGGCTCGACACCCTCCCCGATGAGCAGGCCCTTCGATTCGCGTGCGAGCAGGAAGGCCACGCCCATCAGGATGAGCCCGATCGTCACCGACGCCGCCCCGTCGAAGAACGGGCTGCCGGTCAGCTGGCCGAGCCAGATGCCGAAGAACGCGATGATCAGTCCGAGCATAGCTGCCGAGTCCTCGAAGACGACCGTGAACAGGCTGGGGTCCTTCGAGGTACGGATGTACTTGGAGACGCTCACCGTGCCGCGCACCTTGTTGAGCTGGCGCATCGCGATGACGAACGAGGTACCTTCGACCACTGCAGCGATGGCGAGAACGATGTAGTTGGGCCATGGGTTCTTGACGTGCACGGGATGCAGCAGGTGAGTGATCCCCTCGTAGACCGACATCCCGCCGCCGATGCCAAAGATCGAGATCGCGACAATCAGCGTCCAGAAGTAGAGCTCCTTGCCGTGGCCGAACGGGTGCTCGGCGTCGGCTGGCGCGGTGCCGAGCCGCATGCCCATGAAGACCAGTCCGCCGTTGCCGGTGTCTACAAGCGAGTGGATCCCCTCGGAGATCATCGCCGAGGAGCCCGTGAGCGCGCTCGCGACGAACTTGATGATCGCGATGACCAGGTTGCCGATGACCGCCGCGACGACCGCGACCTTGGATTCGCCCTTGCCTGACATGTGTCCCCCGGAGTTCAGTGTGCGTCTTAGCGCAGGCCGCTGAGATACGCGTTCGGAAAGCCATGGTACCCGAGCGGGAGTTCGCGCGATCGGGCTGTCGTCACGCAACTCATTCGTCTGCCGAGGTCGCTCTCGAAACAGGCGATTGACTCATGCGCTCCCCGGAACTGAGCCCCCGCGAATCACCTCGTCGATGTCCATCCCCGTTAGTTGCTTTGAGAGATTCCACAACCGGGATGCGACGGCTTCGTCGCGGGCTCGCGCTGACATATTTGATGGCGCGGTGCGACCACGAGTGCGGCTCCTGGGACCGAAGTAGTCCCCGCCCTCAACGCCGGGTGCAGTGGCCGAGTACAGCTGCGGTTCTGCTTTGATAAGAACTTGCTTTCATTGGAAGTGAGTATAGGGAAGCCACTCTTGTATGTCAATGAAATATTGCCACAACAGTATACAACAGGAAGAAAATCTCAATTTGTGCTCGTCTTTGCGCTTGCTGTCAAGAAAACTCCGTCTAGCGACAAATGAATGCATTGTCGGGGGGTGAATGTTCAGGCAAAGTCCCGGGCAGGATCGTTGGCGGTTGAATCGGTTCCTTGGCTTGCGGTTTTGTTGCGTTCTTCCACGGCATCTTCGATGGCAAGGCACAGCTGTTTTTGATCAAACGGTTTTCGTACAAGAAGATGTATGTCTTTTGTATCTTCGCGGGTCAGCGTCAATTGTCCATGTCCTGTCATGATGATAAACGTTTTCCCAGGATTGCACCGCTTCATATTGGAAATCAGCTGGCAGCCGTTCATGTCCGGCATGCACTGGTCGGAAATGATGACGTCCACTTCATCGCTGTGGTTCGTATACCACTGAAGGGCATCCTTCGGATCATTGAATAAAACTGCGCTGTGCCCGAGGTTTTCCGCGTATTTTCCCATGATGTCAAGCATGTATTTTTCATCGTCTACAACGAGGATTTTTCGTGGAACCAACGGATCTTTCGGGAGCCTGAAGGTTTCCTCCTGCGCATCAGACATGAGAAGTTCCATTTCAAAAGTAGTCCAGGTTTTTTCCCTGTTGATTGCCGAGGCCGGCTGGCCGTTCTTTTGCGGGGGGATGAAATCGTTGGTGTAGCGGATGTGTGCTCCGAAACGGTCCAGGGTGCTCTTGACCGCCAGCAGGCCGATCCCGCTTCCGCCATGGGTTGATCGCACTTTTTCATTGAACAGATGAGTCAGGATGTGATCCGGCACCGGCGGACCGTCATTTGAAACGCGTACGCGGATGACGTCCTCAGCGTTCGCATTTTTCTCCTTTCCCCAGGATATGCAGATAAGGTTGCTGCAGCCCCGGTGGAACTCGGCAACAGCGTTGTTGATCAGATTAACGACAATTGCCATGAATTCTCCGGCATTGCCGAAAACCGTGGCTGCTGGCGAAGCGTCGCAGATTTCTACGGAGACGGTTTTGCCCTGATCCTGTGCCATGGGTTTGTACTGGCCTTTGGAGAGTGACACAGCCCCTCGGATGGCCGGACGGATTTCAAAACAGTTCAGGGAATGGTCGCGCTTCACGTAGTCCCGGATTCCCGAGGTGACATCGCGGATTACCAGCCCTCCGTTATCCACATAGGTTAGATATTTACGCGAGGCCTGCATGTTAGTTTTCAAAGCTGAAAGATGATCCGGAAGTTTTTCGTGGAGGAATTCCTCCAGGTGGCGGGAAAAACCGTTGGTTCCTGTTTTGGGCAACACAGAGGGATTCCCGGTTTTCCCGGACCGGATCATATCGATCAATTTCATGCGCTCTGCATCGATCTTATCAATGGTTCTTTCGTTCTTGCCCAGGTACATTTTAGTCAGATCCTGCCCGCCGGTTATTCCTCCCAGCGCATTATTGATATCGTGGCTCAGACCGGCAACC
>PHBN01000434.1 GCA_002840635.1 Deltaproteobacteria bacterium HGW-Deltaproteobacteria-1 | reverse complement strand
TAAAAGAAATCATCCGAACCTTTCAGCGTTTTAAAGTGTTCGTATCCCACCCGGTAGAGCAGATCTTCACTGTGTGAAACATAAGCGGAATCGGTAATCTGAAGCGCGGCGATGGAGAAACGCGAATTGAGCGGTCCCAGGCAGAAGAAACGGACAAAGCATTCCTTGCCCTTCATGATCCCGTCCATGATGCCGAAAATTTCTTTGAGGCCTTCTTCCCGGTCTTTGACATCGATTATTTTGGATACTTTCATGTCAGGCGTCACCAGCAGGCAGGTGTTTTTCTTATCACGGCCCTGATCGTGAAAGCTGTCGAAATGAACCGTATGGCCCGGCATTGCCAGCTTTTTTTCTTCACCCAGTACCAGCGACTGCTGTCGAATGTAACCGATATCGGGGAAACTGTCCGTAATGACTGATACTTTGGCCGGCTTGCATAAAGTCACATATTCCTCAATGATTCTCTCCACATGTGGATTATTGAGTTGTTTGATCTTCTGAAGATTTTCTTCGCTCAGTATTTTGCTGTCAATATTCAATTGGCATTCCTCCTGTCTGTCTTTACTGATGTCTACTTCTCTGCATATAATGCCCGTCAGATAGGCATTTTTTACCCTACGCAGCGACAATAGAATTGGAGTTTGAACCGCCGGCATCCTGAAAACAACGGTAACCGGATGGACACATCCACTTACGGCGGCAACTCTAAAGGACAATGATATAAAAATCAATAAATATTTACATAAGCGGCCGCCGTCTGCGATGTGGCCGAACTACCGCTTTTGAGGAATAATTTCAAGCCAGTAGTCATCCGGATCATTGATAAAATAGATGCCCATCGACTTGTTTTCGAAGCAGATGCAGCCCATTTTTTCATGAAGCGCGTGGGCGGCTGCAAAATCATCCACTTTAAATGCCAGATGAAATTCGTTGTCACCCAAATTATAGGGTTCCTTACGGTCTTTCATCCAGGTCAGCTCCAGCTGATGAGATGTTTTCTCATCGCCTAAAAATACTAAAATGAAACTGCCATCCGGCGGTTCATAACGCCGTATTTCTCTCAACTGCAGTGCTTCCTTATAAAAGACAAGGCTTTTCTCCAGATTCAAAACATTGAAATTATTGTGTGCAAACGTAAATTGCATAGCACCCCCTATCCTTCCTGTGTTATTTCTTCACAAGCTTGTTCAGACCAAAGGCTTTGCTCATCAGGCGGTCGAACTGGTCCACCGGCAGAGCGGCCACAAGCGGCAGCTGGGTCGATTGCCTGCCCAGACGAATGACTTTTGGAATTGTTTTGAGAAAAAGCGCATCAACAAGTTTCTGGGAAAATTCTTCCGCCGTCGTCGGATTCTTCTGGGAAGCAATTGCCCGCTCCTTAACGTATCCGGCCACCGGTGCATAGAC
>PHBN01000433.1 GCA_002840635.1 Deltaproteobacteria bacterium HGW-Deltaproteobacteria-1 | reverse complement strand
ACGGCGGCCGCCGTCCCGCAGCAAAGCCAGCGTTGCTTTCTTCCCCGGGGCCGAACCGTAACTTGCCTGATAAAAGCGGAACCCTTCAAAATCGACAGGATGGTTCACTAAAAGCCTGGCCGACCGGACTACCTTTTCATTCTTGATAAATGTCAGGTCGGACTGGAAAAGTTTGGGCGCACCGTTTTTATATCGTTCTATAGTAAATTTGTCACAGCGCACCGAGAAAGGAAGTGGCATGGTTGAGTTGCCATTGCGCAGGTTGATGCCGCTGACCGTCTCACCTTCAAGCATTGTGACAGATCCCTCGATCCCAAAAACGGAACCGATGACTGCGCCGCATATCAACCCGAGAACGCTCAGATGAACCATGTAAACGCCAAGATGAGCAAAGCGCCCTTTCTGCGCGCAGAGATATACGCTGCCTGCCTCATCGGCCTGTTTAATAGAATAATACTTTTTTTTCAGCAAACTGACGGCCGCATCAGCCGCTTTTTTCACATCCGAATCTGAATAAAAAAGGTTTTCTTCCGGAAGATCCTGAAAGGCATCCGGATCACGCGGAACAGGACTTGAACGGAAACGGCGCCATGCCGCCGGAAATCGATCCAGCGAACAGATCAGCAGATTAACTGCCAGCAGACCCATCAAAATAAAAAACCAGACAGAATGGTATAGATCAAAAACCTGCATTTTCTGAAGGAATGAAAAAAGGCCGGGCGGTATCCGTCCCGCAAGCTCCACCGCTCCTTCCCGCTGGGGAAACAGCGTTCCGATCATGACAAAGAAAGCAATGACCAACAGGAGAACAATGGCCACCTGAACAGATGCAAAGAAAAACCAGATGCCGGATTTTTTTTTGCTCAAACGATTTTCTCCTGAAAACGATGTAAAAGTATTATGGAAAACATTTATCATGATGTTTCCCGCAATGCAATTCTCGATTGACGCATTGGTGTGAAAACACCCTCCCGGGGGAATGCATGAAGCGTGGCATGTCATTTACATGCGGTCTCTGCACGCAAAAAAGAGCTCATCAACTGCCGCAGTCCTTCCACAACCATTGGCGCCAGCCCCATGGAAGGTTCGTCCAGAAGCAGCATTTCCGGCTTGGACATAATCGCCCGCCCGATCGCCAGCATCTGCTGTTCCCCTCCGCTAAACGTACCGGCCAGCTGCTTGAATCTTTCCTTCAATCGCGGAAACAGGGCATAAACCTGCTCCAGTGTTTCCTTCACGTTTTGCTTATCTTTTCGATGATACGCCCCCAGCATCAGGTTTCTGTATACCGAAAGCTGCGGAAAAAGCTGTCTCCCTTCAGGACACAGTGCCAGGCCCTTGCTTACAATTTTGTGTGCAGGCACGTGGCTGATTTCTTCACCCTTGAACTCCACTCTGCCCTTCACCGGCGGCAGCAGCCCGACAATCGTTTTAAATAACGTTGTCTTGCCGGCGCCATTGCCGCCGAGCAGCGCGACAAAATCGCCACTCGCAATCTGATGAGTTTCAGCATCCTTTTTTCTTCCCAGGTAGGCTTCGATGACCTGCGGGTCCGCAGCTACATCCGATGGCCTTCCTTCAGCAATTTTTTTCCCGTAATTTAAAACAACGATTCTGTCGGCCAGATCCATAATCATCCGCATCTTGTGTTCAATCAGACAGACGGTAATGCCTTTTTTATTGATCTTTCGGATGAGTTCGGTAATCCGCTCCGTATCCTCCTGAATCAGTCCGCCTGTCGGCTCGTCAAACAGAATGAGTCTCGGATCACTGATGAGCGCAATCCCGATAGACAACATCCTCTGCTCTCCTTGCGAGATGGAAGAAGCTGTGTCGAAGGCTCTGGATCCCAATCCTACGAAGTTCAACATTTCCATGACTTTTTCTTCTACTTTATTTTTGTCTTTTTTCCACTGAGGTGTGTGGAAAAGCGATCCCCAGAATCCGCTGGTCGTGCATTTATAGTATCCAAGGGCCAGATTGGCCGCCACCGGCAGCTTCTCAAACAGAGCGGTCAGCTGGAATGTCCGCGCAATCCCCTTGCGGGATATCCGGCTTGCACTCAAACCGGCAATTTCGTCTCCCGCGAATTTTATACTGCCGGATGTGGGTCTGCCCGCTCCGCTGATCAGGCTGAAGAGAACCGATTTACCCGCACCATTGGGGCCGATAATCGACAGGATCTCTCCTTCGTTGACTTCAAAGCTTACATCATTGACAGCGACGGTGCCGCCAAAACTTTTCACCAGATTTTCACCTTTAAGCAGCACGCTGGTCCCCCATTTTCGATGAGGATGGGAATGATAAAAGCACCGATAACCGGACCCGCCAGTGTGGTCATGCCGCCCAGAAGCACATACATCAGGAAATTGAATGTCATGGTAACCGAAGCAACTGACGGAGAAATGCTTCCCATCAAACTGGCATAAATACCCCCAGCCAATCCGGCAAAAAAATTGGCCACAACAAAAGAAAGTAACTTTGTGCGGAAGGTGTTTATGCCAACTGCTTCCGACAAATCTTCATTGATGGCTGTTGCGAGGAAAGTCCGCCCTCTCAGCGAATTGATCAAACGATACATGACAAACAGGGTCAACAGGAGAAAACACAACACCAGATAATACTGGGAAGCCGGGGAATCAAATGTGAGTTGACCCACACCGGGTATGGAGACAGGACTTGGCAGGGGAATTCCCACCATGCCGGTATGACCGCCCGTCAACTCCAGCCAGTTGCCCGCAAGAAGATAGATAATTTCTCCAAGACAAAGCGTGGTAATGGCAAAGTAAGCCCCCCGTGTCCGCAGGGCTGGCAGACCGACAACAAAACCGGTGACGGCCGCAAGGAGAGCCGAGGCAGGCAATGCCAGCCAGAAATTCCAGCCCAACTTAGATGTAAGAATCGCAACTCCGTATGCGCCGACAGCAAAAAACCCGCCGTGCGCCAGAGACATCTGTCCGGTATACCCCATGATCAGGTTCATGCTCAGCGCACCAATGGCAAAAATGCAACTCATGGTAATGATCTGCGCATAATACAGGTTTGTTATCACGTGAGGAAGAACCAGGGCAATCACCAGAACAGCCAGATAAAACCAATTCTCTTTCAGCCACTTCATCATCTGCCCTTAATCTCCTTCCCGAACAAACCGGTCGGTTTTAACGAGAGGATCAGCACCAGCGCGCCAAAACCAAAGACATCTTTATAGGCCGCTGATAAATATCCCCCGCCGATGGCTTCAATCAAGCCCAGAATCAAACCACCGACAATCGCCCCCGGGATACTGCCTAATCCGCCGAGGATAACAATGACGAAAGCTTTCATGCCGACCATAGAACCCATGCTGGGCGATATCATGAAGATGGGAGCGACCAGGCAGGCGGCAATCGCGGCCAGACCCGTAGAAATGGCAAAGGTCAGGGCAGAGACGAGATTAACGTTAATGCCCATCAGGGTTGCACCTTCCCTGTTCTGGGCCACTGCCTGGATTGTGTTGCCCAGTGTCGTCTTCTTGATAAAAATCTGCAGGATGACAATCAGAAGAACAGCGACACCGATCACCAGCAGCCGCTGCGTGGACATGGTGATCCCGAATGCGTCAATAATACCGGGATAGGGATTCGGAATGCGATGACCTTCCGGCCCCCATAATACGACAACCGCATTTTCCAGAATGATCAGAGCGCCCAGCGCGGCG
>PHBN01000088.1 GCA_002840635.1 Deltaproteobacteria bacterium HGW-Deltaproteobacteria-1 | reverse complement strand
ATCGTCGTACTGGTCGGAGACATGGCTTACAAAGGATCCCGACAATGCATAGCGGCGGAAAGTCTGACCGGACCAGCTGTGCAGATAGTCCTGAATCTTGCCGGAAAGAGCGTAAATGGAATCCCCAAGATTCACGACATCATTACGGGACGCATTGGTAATGATCGGAACGCTCAGGAGTGAACACCCGGTTGCAATAAGCAACGCGGCAACAATAATGAGACGCTTGACATACTTCCCTGGTTTTGTACCCTTCATGCATTTACCTCCCCTTTGTTTGTTTGACGAAAACCGAAATAAACGCTTGCTTGATCACTTCTAAAAAACATACCCTGTTCGGACCCTTTAGATAAAAAGGGGTAAACAACAAATAAAGTCAGCACAAACCATTTCTCATAACTTGGAGGTAATTAAACAGAAAAAAGCAGGCATGTAAATACTACTAAAGTTGTATTATAAAGGGTATTATAAAAAACATGCGTTATTCAATGAATGTCCTAATGATTCATTAATAAAAACAACATACTGTGCATGATTAACCGGACGCTGGACCGATCGGTCCGTACCGTCGATATTTGCAAAACATGTCAAAATGTCCCCTTTTCTTAATCATCTGTTTGCAATGGGCGTAGTACAGGGTTTGAGATTCAGCCTTCAATATGTTAGCGGTGGACCGCAGGAACCGGTTCAGGTCAAAGAAACAATCCTGATCGATCACCAGGATTCGGATGAACCTTCCCGGCAAAAGACAGAAATAAAAAATTACAGCAACGATGGTTACTGCCATCACAGGTTTAAATGAGCCCCATGATATACCTTGCGCCCCTCCAGGGAATAACCGACAGCATATACCGCAACCTTTTTTCTTCTTATTTCACAGGCGTTGATGCTGCAGTTGCGCCTTTTATCTCCCCGACGAAAAAAATGAAATCGGATAATGTTCAGCTTCGCGAACTGGATCCCGATCGAAACACAGGCATCCCTGTGATACCGCAGATCATGACATCCAATCCGGACGATTTCACTGCGCTGGCCAATGTTCTGTATGAAAGGGGATATGGCACAGTAAACTGGAACATAGGATGTCCCTTCCGCATGGTTGTGAAAAAAGGCAGGGGGGCGGGCATGCTTTGTCATCCGGACAGGATTGAATCTTTTCTGGAAAAAGCGATACCTGTTTTAAAGCCGAAATTATCGATCAAGCTCCGGACAGGATTAAAATCTTCTGACGAGGCACTGCGCCTCATTCCCCTGTTCAACCGGTTTGATGTAGATGAACTGATCATCCATCCGAGGACGGCCGTGCAAATGTACGAAGGCGACGTTGACCTCGACACGTTCGAGCGTTGCCTGCATCTCTCAAAACACAGGGTTGTCTATAATGGCGACATTTATACCATTGAAGACTTCAACACGCTTTCGGCGCGGTTTCCACAAATCAAAAGCTGGATGATCGGCAGGGGCCTGATCGGAAACCCTTTTCTTGCAGAAAAAATCAAATTCAGCACCGAAAAGACACGCCATGAAAAAATCAATATCATCAGGGATTTTCATGATCACTTATTCGATGAATATTCAAAAATTCTGTCGGGTCCCGCGCACATTACAAATAAAATGAAAGAAATCTGGGCCTACATGGCCTGTTTTTTTGAAAATGCTGAAAAAATAAGGAAGAAGATTAACAAAACTCATCACCGTGATACGTATATCGATGTCGTCAATAAGTTTTTTGATGAACTTGTCTAAAAAACCGGAGAACTCATACCGGTTATCTTCCAGTTGATGCAGTCAATATCCTGTTGACATATCATTGTAATATTCATATTCTTCGCACACAAAAGAAATTCGTGATTCAACCACCTTTCGGCAGGCAGTTGAAGTATGAACTCAACGTTAAGATTACAGCAAGCTACAGATAATTGACACTCGTCCTGCGTGAGCGGGATTCAATTTCAGGTTATTTGGAGGAGGCTTTATGAATAAGTTTTCAAAGAAAAGTGTTTTTTTAACAATTGCAGCAGCAGTAATTGTTCTTGCCATTTTCGTTTACCTCTTCGCACCTTCCTATCTTTACAAAAAAGCAATAGACGGCATGCGCAAAGATGCAGGGCTGACGGTTAAATCCGTGAACATCCCTGATTTTAAAATTGTCTATCTTGAAGGCGGAACCGGTGAACCCATCATCATGCTGCACGGTTTTGGCGGCGATAAAGACAACTGGCTCAGGTTTGCAAAGTACTTCACACCCGGCTATCGGGTGATCATTCCCGATCTTCCCGGCTTCGGTGAAAGCTCCAAACCCGAAACCGCGCAATATACCATCATGTCCCAGGTGGAGAAATTGAATGCACTCGTCAAAGAACTGAAACTGACGGATTTTCATATCATTGGGAACTCGATGGGCGGCAATATCGCCGGTGCTTTCACGGCAGCACATCCGGAAATGGTAAAAACACTGGGGCTTTTTGATTCAGGGGGAGTCAAATCTCCGATGAAAAGCGAACTCCACCTGATCATGGAAACAGGCATCAATCCTCTTATCGTCAAAAACACAGAAGACTATGACCGGCTGCTGGCCTTCAATTTTTACAAACCGATTCCAATCCCCTCTTTCGTAAAAAAGGTTCTGGCAGAAAAAGCAGCAAAAGCCTCGGAGTTCAACCAGAAGATCTTCAAGGAAAGCACACAGGCTGATTTTCTCCTGTTAGAGAGCAAACTGGGGATGATTAAAGCGCCCACCTTGATTGTGTGGGGGGATTCGGACAGGGTCATTCATGTTTCTTCTGTGGCGATTTTTGAGAAAAAAATAAAGAATGCCCGATCAGTCATTATAAAAGAATGCGGTCACCTGCCCATGCTGGAAAAACCGCAGGAAACGGCTGATGCATATAAGAATTTTCTAAAGGATAAAAACACGGGAGACAACCGAACTCTCCAGGGTCAGCGCCCGTTGTGACATGTCTTCCTCAAACAGGCTGATGCACTTTTGTCAATAATACCGCCTATCATGAATGAGCGGGGCAGGAAGAATTCCTGCCCCGCTCATCCCATACACAATCTTCACTGCTATTTTTTCTTCAGATTGCGGAAGTTGGGTTTTCGCTTCTCCATAAATGCCATCATGGCTTCCATGCTTGCCGGCCCGCCGGCCAGCCTGTCCATGGCCTCCCGTTCAATCTTCAGGGCCGCTTCGATCCCCGCTCTGTGAGCCGTCTTGAGGCACCTCTTCGTTTCGAGGAGGGAGGTCAAAGGAAGTTGAGCGATTTCCGTCGCCTTCTCCATGGCCTTTTGCAGAAGCTCATCATCCCTGAACTTGCGGGAGGCAATGCCCGCTTCCAGGGCCTTGTCGGCGTCAATCCATTCCGTGGTAAAAAGGAGCTCCGCCGCGCGCTGTGGTCCGATGAGAGCCTGCAGCATATAACTGCTGGCGAACTCGGGCGCCATTCCCAGACTATTGAAGGGCAGACGCATGCGCAGACTTTCACCAACATAGAGGACATCGCTGTGGAACAAAATGGTGGCGCCTCCCCCGACGGCAACGCCCCTGGCCGCGGCAATCAGCGGTTTGTCAAAATCAACAACCGCGCGTTCCGTAATTCTGTAACTGTGAGCCGCACCGGACACTCCGTAATCCTTCAGGTCCTGTCCCGCCGAAAAGTCATTGCCCGCACCGGTGATTACAACCACCGTAACATCATCATTATTCCTCGCCGCATCCAGTTCCGCGGCAAATGCCTCCCACTGTTCCAGATTAAAAGAGTTCTTGGAGTTGGGGCGGTTCAATGTCAATAATAAAACTCCTTCTTTAAATTCCTTTAAAACGGTATCGCTCATCGTTATACTCCTTTTCTTTAATTTATTTTCAGGTCACTTTTTTGCAAATCGCGTCAAAGTGGATATTTTAACTGCCTTTGCCGATAGTGTCTCTATTAACATAAAATTTAGGGCGATGCCCCTGCTTGTTCCTTATTTATCCTGCTTGCTTTCCTGTGTTTCATCCTGCCCGATGTCCTTATATTTTTCTTTTTGCTTTTCTTCAATGGTTTTTAATTTATCTTTGGCCACATTATATTGTTTCAGGGCGCGGTTGCCGGTGGCTTCATCAATTACTTTATCACCGCTGTCACAGCCGTTTAAACAACAAAAAAGCATTCCCCATATAATGAACCCCATGATAACTATGAAAATCTTCCTGACCCTGTGACGCATTCGTATTTCTCCTTTCCAAGAGTATGGAATTGTCCCGGCAACTGTGCGGAAATGCCAAAAAGCACAGACACGGGGGCTGCACCCTGTTTTTTTATTCTCCTGCGTGTTCACGTGCAACCAGTTTGCCGCGTTCCTCATTCACGAAGAAGACGATGACCATGGCTACAAAGAAAAAGATCGAACAGACAAGCACCGCCTGTTGAAGACCAAACAGTGCCTGGAGCAATCCCAGGCCCATCAATCCGAAAATGGCTGAAAGACGGCTGGTGAAACTCCACAGGCCGAAGAACTCTCCGGCCTTTGTATCAGGAGCGAAAAGTCCGACCATGGCACGGCAGGCAGACTGGGTTGATCCCAGTCCGAGTCCGGCAATCGATCCGATAATCAGGAAAATATGTTCCTCTTTCAAGGAAGTATTCATCAGACTGTTTACGAAAGCCGTTACGCCACTTACTCCGTAAATCAGGCTGACGGCAACGACCCAGATCAGGAGCGTCACAATGAATGTCTGTTTGGCTTTCCATGTATCCTGAAGGATTCCGAAAAGAAACGCGCCGCCCGCAGCCGTAAACTGCGTGATGACAAACATCATGATCTGTGTCGTGCTCGACCACTTGACGACCTGGTCCCCGTAAATAAAGGCAAAGGAGATGACGATGGACAGGCCGGCATAGGCAAAAAAGAACGAAGAAAGAAGGACCATCAAGTCTCTGTAATCCCTGATGTCCCCACACGTCTTTTTCAATCTTTTAAATCCGACAGTAAAATAATTTTCATGATCCGTCAGCGTCCTGCGCACGGTCGTTTCTTTTACCCAGAGAAATGTCGGGATCGCGGCAATCAGGAAAAACAGGGCTGTTGCCGGCCCAACCATTCTGAGACGCGTAAAATTTTCCAGGGTGTAAACACCGGCACCAAGGCCAAATATAACGATGGCCGTTGACATGAGCCCGCCGAAGTAGCCCAGGCCCCAGGCATAGCCCGAAATCTTTCCCAGATCCTTAGGCGGACCGAGCCCCGGAAGGAAACTGGAAACAAAAGATTCACTGTAGGAAAAACCGATATTGGACAGGACAATCAGCAGCATCCCCAGGATGACATTTCCCGGCCGGACAAAATAGAGCGCTGCTGTCGCCGCCACGGTCAGCAGGCAGCTGGCAAAGAGAAATTTCTTTTTGGATCCCGCGCAGAAAACCACCGTGATAATGACCGTCGTGTAGGACGAGTTTGCAAAATCAAACATGGCCCACCCAAACAGTTCTTTGCGTGATGCTCTCTGAATTTCCGTCATACTTTCCTTTCGTGCACTGTAGCGGGAAATCTTTCTCAATCAACCACCTCGCAGCAAGCTGTAGAGGCATGAAATGAACGTCATTATAACGCAACATGCTACGGAAAATTAACGCTTGTCCCGCGTGAGCGGGATTAAAAAATAAAAGCTCCGAACACAGGCGGCGACACAACCATAACAGGTTCTACCGAAGAACTTTTATCTCAATTAACGTTAAATAACCACCACAATTTGGCAATTATCGTTCATGAAACGACTGTAAATTTCGCGGCGACTCCATGTTATTCTTTTAATCAAATGTCAATATTCCCGAAGCATAAAATTTCCTTGCCGTATCGAGACCCCTATGCTTAACTTCAGCGCATGTTTAAAAAAGACTTAAGCCACTTTAGTGTATTCCGCAAAAGGTATACAGGATTGACTTTAACAGCCGTGCTCGTTTTATGCCTTAAAAAGACGGGGAGGCTCCATTGATTCGTCGCCACCCTTTATTATTTGCAGTCTTGTTTCTGGCATTCGTCCTGACGGCCGCCATATGTCTTCGCATCGGCTATCTCTGCGTCGAAGTAGACAAAGGACTTGCTGAAAGCTCCGGCGATTCGCCCACGATTTTTTATGGACGCGCAATGGAAATCAGCAAAGGCGATGATCTGGAAAACATCCGTTTTGCCGACCGGCTGAAAAGGCTATCCTACCGCGAAGTCAAGGGCCAGCCATCAGCCGCGGGAACATTTTCCCGCAAGAAAACGATCATCCGGATTTTCCTGCGCGTCACAGGAATCCAAAATAACGGGCAAGTCCAGGGGCCGGTGGATATCGTTGTGCGAGGCAGCCGGGTAATATCAATTACATCCAATACTGGCAAAAAGCTGTTGTCCATTCAGCTCGAACCCGAAGAAATCAGCCGCATCATCAGTCCAAAACTTGACTCCAGGCATCAGGTGACCCTCTCCGCCATTTCCCCTCACCTGCTGAATGCTGTCATCGCTTCTGAAGATTCACACTTCTATTCCCACTTTGGAATCGATATTTTCGCCATCGGCAGGGCGTTCATCGCCGATGTCAAGGCGCAGCGTTATGTCGAGGGGGGGTCCACCATCACACAGCAACTGGCAAAAAACTTTTTTCTTTCTCCGCGAAAGACTATTTCGCGCAAACTGCATGAAGCCGAGCTCGCGCTGGCCCTGGAACTTCGCTACTCGAAAAAGCAGCTCCTGGAAATGTATTTGAACAAGATCTATCTGGGACAGGCAGATGGCGAGAGCATCTACGGTGTTGAAGACGCGTCAGGCTTCTATTTCTCGAAGCGTGCGCGGGATTTGTCACTTGAAGAAGCGGCCCTGCTGGCCGGGATCATCCACGCCCCGAACCGATACTATCTCTTTACGAATTCCAAAACCGCCAAAACGCGCCGGAATAACATCCTGGCCCGGATGCAAAAACTGGCCATGATATCCGATGAGGAGTTTCTGCGGGCATCCAATGCACCGTTGAAACTCCGGTCCGGCGGCACTCCCGTGCACATGTCATCGCATTTCATTGATTACATCCGGCGTATCACAAACGAGGAAATGGGAATGGAAGGGTTCTATCAGCGGGGATACCGCTACTATACCACCTTGGATCCCATTATGCAGGCTGCCGCAGAAGATGCCATAACGCGGGGGCTTGAGACCATCAAACGAAAGGCCCGTCCCGCCGGGGAACCGCTGCAGGCTGCACTGGTTGCCGTAGACCCGAAGACAGGCGCCCTGACGGCAATGGTCGGCGGACGAAGCTACGACCGTTTCAACAGGGCGGTGGACGCGAAACGTCAGCCCGGAAGTGCTTTCAAGCCCTTTGTTCTGCTAGCGGCTCTTTCGCAACCGCTCAAAGGAACGGGAGACAAGACACTTTCCACGCTGGTATCTGGCGGACCGATATCTCTTGACACGCCTGAAGGGACGTGGACTCCATCAAATTATGAAAACAAAGAATATGGAATGATCACGATCAGGAAAATCATCGAAGATTCCGTGAACACAGCCACCGTACGGCTGGCCAATGACGTCGGCTTTCAGGAAGTGCTCGACACCGCGCGCATGGCGGGCATCAGCAGCCGCCTTCTCCCCGTTCCTTCCATGGCGCTGGGAAGCCTCGAAGTCACACCTGTTGAACTTGCCTATGCTTACACTACCATTGCCTCGGGCGGCATCCGTTTTGACCCGTTGCCCTTTTATACAGTCATCGCGCCAGATGGCGGTACCATCATTGAAAGATCCGTTAAACGCATACAGGTGTTTGATCCGCGTGTGGCTTATCTTGCCGGTCGTGCCCTCGAAGGAGTCGTTGCGCGGGGCACGGCAAGTGAAGCAAAGTCGCTGAAGATCAACTTCCCCGTATCGGGGAAAACCGGAACAACCAACAAAAACCGTGATTCCTGGTTTGTCTGTTTTACTCCCGACATTGTATTGGCGGTATGGGTGGGGTATGATTCAGGGGCCGACACCGGCCTCACAGGCGCTACCGGCGCGTTGCGTATCAGCGCGATGTTCCTTCGGGCGATTTATGCGCATTCCGGACCGCCTGCTTTCATCACCCCGGAAGGAATCGAAACGGCATTGATCGATCCGGAGTCCGGCTTCCTGGCCACGGAAGCATGTCCTCAAACCTTCCGGGAATCCTACCTGACGGGAACGGCGCCAAGGAAAACCTGTCCCAACCACTCGGTGAACCCCGTGATGGATGCCGTCCGTGAAAAAGTGCTTGACGTAGGGGGATTCTTCCGAAAACTGTTCAACAAAACACAATAAAAAAGGTGCGGATTCTTGTTGTGAAACAGGTGACGTCTTATATATAAACAGGGAAACAGACAAACACACCCATCAGGAGGGCAGGATGATTTCGCGTATCGACCACGTATCCATAGCGGTAAGAGATCAGGAAAAGGCTGAACATTTTTTTCGTGTCATTCTGGGAGCCATTGACGGTGTCGGGGCAAGTGATCCCGCAACCAAATTTTTCTGGCAGCTCTTTTCTCTTGGCGATCTGTCGCGGCTTGAGATTATATCGCCCACGGAGGACGGAAGTTTTCTGGACGGATTCCTGAGAGACAGAGAGGGGGGAGTCCACCATATCACCCTGCAGACACCGGATCTGGGCAAAGCCATGGCCCATTTAGAAACGCATGGAGTCCCCTTTTTTGGCTACAATGAGTACCCCGGAGGCGTCTGGAAGGAAATTTTTATTCACCCCCGCCACGCTTTTGGAGTCCTGATCCAGATCGCCGAATTCGAGGCCGCTGACTGGCTTTCCTCGAAAGTAAAGTTGCCCCCGGAAACCAGATGGCAGGTTGACAGGACGGAAAAAGGTGCAATTCTGACGTTTGCACATCCCGGTGGAGGCAAGGTTTCTTTGAATCTGAATCGAGGAGAGTTGCAAAAACTGATAGAGTCATTGCAGAAGGCTTCTGCTTAGAATATTTTTTACATATGATTACAAAACATGTCTCCCGGATCTGATGAAAAATTGCTGACGGCAAACTGAACATGTGGTAAAAGACCCGGTAAACGTGAATGCCAACGTTGGGGGAATTTAAAAGGAGAAGTTTATCGTGCGCCTTTTTCCTAAAGAAGATAGTTTCTTTGATTATTTTGAACAACTTGCAAACAAGATTGACGAAGGCGGTCAATTCTTCCTTGAAATGACCCGAAATCATAATTACTCCGCTGCCAGGGTTTCCCGGCTCAAGGAAATCGAGCATGAAGCAGATGGTATTGCTCACAAAACATACGAAAGAATGCACAAAACCTTCCTGACTCCCCTCGATCGTGAAGACATATACGCGTTGGTCAATAAAATGGATGACATCCTGGACCACATTGAAGGGGTCGGAATCCGCCTCCACATGTATAAGGTAAAAAGGCCGGATGATGAAATCATCAAGCAGGCGGAAATTCTTTCTCAGGCGATTAAAAAAATAAAGGATGTTGTTCACGGATTGCGCAATATGAAAAACAGCCAGATGATTCTGGACGGCTGTGTGGAAATCCACACTCTGGAAAATGCGGGAGACGTCCTTTTAAGAACCATTATCACCGACCTTTTCATCAAAGAACAAGACGCCATCGAACTGCTCAAATGGAAAGAAATCTTTGAG
>PHBN01000432.1 GCA_002840635.1 Deltaproteobacteria bacterium HGW-Deltaproteobacteria-1 | reverse complement strand
CTTTCTTTTTACGAAGACAAGGAGAAAAACACCGGCAATTAATATAGCCAAATGCAAGTAAGGAAACAGGTTCGCAATAAATTCCATTTTGCTCTCCTTTTGAGATAAAATATCAATTATCATTAAGAAAAAACTTATGGTTGTCAAGGTAAATAAAAAAAGGGCCGAATCGAAATTCGGCCCTTTTTTACGTTGGTTAAACTTGGCTATTTATCGTCTTCATCATCATCGTTGAACACCGATAAATCACCTTCGGAACCCTCTGGAATTTCAGATTTCAAGGAACGTGAAATTCCACGAACCAGTATCAGCATAATGAAGAACAGAATAATCATGGAAAAAATCAGGACCAGAATGACAGTTGCAGTCCACGCTTTCGATTCCTTCTCGATGCTTTTCGATACCTTTGCTGCTTCCTCGTTGTATTTTTCAACTTCCAGTCCCAGACCTACCCAGCCAAATCCTGTAGGTTCGGGAAGATTTGACGCATAAAATTTAATCGGCGCATAAGCGACAAACTTAGTTAACCCGCCGTACTTATATGTGACAATACCCGTTTTTCCGGATGCTGCGTCTTTAGCAATGGTAAACAAATTAGGATCCAAAAATCCCATCTGGAACATATTCAGCGCTTCCGCACCTTTTTGGGCCAGCTCTTTTGCGTTCTGTGCAGAGAGTGTCGGGACGTCCGTTCCATCGCTGTTGAGACCGACGATGTGATAATCAGCAGGGTGGGAAATGACGTACCCGCGATAATCAACCATGTATGCATAATTACCGGTAGACGGATCTGTTTCAAATACCCTTTCCGCCTGAGTTGGAACCAGCTGGTCGGTTAACTGAGCCAGATGGCGATAGTCCAGGGACATTACAATCATACCCGCGAAGCCTTCCTGGTTGAATATCGGTGTGGCAAATCGGATGACTCCGTTAAAACGTTCGCCTTTGTCAAACGCCGCCTTGTTTACGTACCATCCGGTCACCGGAGAAACGTAGATTTCGCCTTTGTTCAGATTTCTCGTTTTGGCAAAATAGTCTTCTCTTTTGTAGGTTGTATTGGCGGGATCACTGACATTGACGAGTTGTGCGGCCGGCACAACCTTGCCGTCTACAATTTTAATCTGTTCATTGCCGTTTTTGTCAATCAGGGCCAGTTCTTTGTAAATTGGAACCACTGCCTGCTGAACTTTACCGTTAGCTTTGACCCAGAGCGGTTTCTTGTTTTCGTCAATAAACTGTTTGTATACAATATCGGTAGCCGGAATGATGGTTGCAACCTGTAAATCTTTCTTGCATTCCATGAGTAAACTTGCAACCTGGTTTGCTGTATTCTGAGCTCTCGCTTTTATATCTTCCTGAGATTTAACATCGAGAACATTGACAGTCCTCTCTTTTATGGTAACCCCTAAT
>PHBN01000431.1 GCA_002840635.1 Deltaproteobacteria bacterium HGW-Deltaproteobacteria-1 | reverse complement strand
TGATCGCATAATCTGTAGAAAGTTCTTCATTCATAGAAATCTTTATACTTTTATGGCTTCACGAACTTCTTCCATGGTCTGGCGGGCAATTTTTGTCGCCCTGCCGTTGCCATCGGAAATGATATCATGAATCTCCTGCAAATGGTTCAGATAATAATCCATGCGCTTATGAACAGGTGCCAGCGCTTCCTCAATGCGCGCTGCAAGCATTTTTTTGCATTCGATACAGCCGATACCGGCGATCCGGCAGGCCTTGTTGATTTCGGCCACGGTCTCCCCGGGCGAATACAATCCATGAAACGTAAATACATTGCAGATTTCGGGATTCCCTGGATCTTTTTTCCTCATTCGCTGCGGATCGGTAAACATGGAAGCGACTTTCTGATGAAGTTCCTTCCCGCGGTCGGACAGGCATATGGAATTGTCATAGGACTTGCTCATTTTCCGGCCGTCGATTCCAAGTAATTTAGGAACACTCGTCAAAAGGGGTTCCGGAACGGGAAACACTTCTTTATAAAGAAAATTGAAACGACGGGCAATTTCGCGGGTCAGCTCGATATGCGGCAGCTGATCCACGCCGATCGGCACGCCATAGGCTTTGTACATGATGATGTCGGCTGCCTGCAGGACGGGATAACCCAAAAAACCGAAAGTAGACAGGTCCCGGGAAGTCAGTTCCGCCTGCATTTCCTTGTAAGTGGGGTTGCGCTGCAGCCAGGCCAGAGGGGTAATCATGGAAAGCAGCAGAAATAATTCGGCATGCTCTTTTACTGCCGATTGAACAAACAGCGTGCTTTTTTTCGGATCAAGTCCGGCGGCCAGCCAGTCGATAACCATATTTATGGTGTTATCCTTGATACATTCCGTTGAGCTGTATTCGCTGGTGATCGCGTGCCAGTCGGCAACGAAGTAGAAACAGTCGTATTTGCCGCTTTCCTGCAGTTCCACCCAGTTGCCCAGAGCGCCGTGTAAATGTCCAAGATGAAGCTTGCCGGTGGGTCTCATTCCGCTGAGAATTCTTTTTTGTGTCAAAACAAATGCTCCTTGCCGCAGTTGGATAAATGCACCAGGGCCTCCGATTGTCAAATGAATAATGCGGAGGCCCTGGCTTTTATAAGAACTTAAAAAAACTATTTTACTTTGTCGGCCAACGTCTTGCCGGCCTTGAATTTAACGACTTTCTTTGCGGGAATCTTAATCGCTTTACCCGTCTGAGGATTCCTGCCCTCGCGCGCTTTTCTTTTTACGACGGAGAACGTGCCAAATCCAACCAAACCCAGTTTTCCGGATTTTTTCAGTTCTTTGGTGACTGCCGCGACATATGCATCCAGAGCATCGGACGCTGCTGCTTTGGTAATCCCCGCCTCATCTGCCATGACTCCAATCAATTCTGCTTTCGTCATACCCTAA
>PHBN01000430.1 GCA_002840635.1 Deltaproteobacteria bacterium HGW-Deltaproteobacteria-1 | reverse complement strand
TATCGGCAAACAGCTCTTCAATGCTTTTCACGCCGATTGCCGCCTGCATCTGAGCAATGTCATCCTTTGTGTGCGGGCAGTAGTCCATGCTTAGTGTTTTTCCTCCTTGATCAGCGCATCATAATCAACTGCGCTGAGAAGAGATTTGAGTTCGTCTGCGTCGGCAAGTTTTAATGTGGCAATCCAGCCTTTGCCAAAGGCGTCCGAGTTAATCAAATCGGGGGCATTTTCCAATTCACCATTCACGTTGATCACTTCACCGCTGACCGGCGCGTAAACATCAGACACGGATTTGACGGATTCGACCACGGCAACCGGTTCCCCCTGCGCAACTTTCTTCCCGATGGGGGGAAGCTCCACAAACACGATATCCGTCAGCATTTCCTGGGCGTAATCCGTAATGCCGACCACAGCCGTGCCATCACCATTGTCTTTGACCCATTCATGATCTTTGGAATACAATCGGTCAGTAGGGTTTGTTTTGGACATGTCGAATCTCCTTGGAAAAATTATTTTGTCTTTTATAGAAAAGGCCCGGCGTTCACCGGGCTGTTAGCCTTTGATTTATTGATTGCGCATTATTTCGCACGGCACTTTTTATTTCGGCCTTTTATAAAAAGGAAGCTTGACCACTCTGGCCGCACTTGCCGTGTCGCGAATAACGATGGAGATCTCCGTATCCGGCGCGGTAAATTCCATATCGATAAACGCCAGGCCAACTGCCTTATTCAATGTCGGCGCAAAGGTGCCGGATGTCACCAGGCCGATTTCTCTTTCACCGCTTTTGACTGCATAGCCGTGCCGAGCGATTCCGCGTCCGGTCATTTCCAGGCCGACAATTTTTTTCTGAGTGCCGCGGTCCCGAATAGACACGAGGGCGGACTTGCCGGCAAAATCCTTGTTCCAATCCACCAGCCAGCCGTAAGGAGCTTCCAGCGGACTCATATCCTGCGTCATGTCCTGGCCGTTGAGCATCATGCCGGCTTCCAGGCGCAAGGTATCCCGGGCGCCCAGTCCCGCCGGTTTCATGCCGAAAGCCTGTCCAGCCTCCATTAGCCTGTCCCAGATCAGGCTGATTTTCTGAGCCGCTGCATAGATCTCAAACCCGTCTTCGCCGGTATAGCCACTGCGGGAAATGATTGCGGGAATGCCCGCCACCGGAAATTCGGTAAAATGATAAAAACGAATATTTTTTAAATCCGCATCCGAAACCGTCTGCAGAATTTCCTGTGGAAATCCGTCTCGCGGGTTGTCGCATTGGTCACCAGCATGTAGAAATCTTCCGCCATTTTATACACGGTTAAATCATCGATGATACCGCCCCGCTCATTGAGCAGCGCGGAAAGTTTGACCTGGCCGATTTTTTGTCCCGCGAGATCACGGGTCAGTGCGAACTGGAGAAGATCGGTCGCCTGTGGCCCCCTGACTTCGATTTCTCCCATGTGGCAAATATCAAAAAGGGCGGCGCTTGTGCGGGTCGCGTTATGCTCGCTGATCACATTCGTATATTGAACAGGCATGGCCCAGCCGCCAAAATCAATGATTTTGGCCCCCAGGGCAGCATGTTTCTCGTATAATGGTGTTTTTTTCATGAATAATATTCGGTTCCTGAATAAAAAATGGTCTATTTAAAAAGCTTGTCAATCAGAGCCTGTTTGTTTTTCGGGTAATACAGATTGCCCTCATAGTCCACAATCAGAGTGCCGTCGAGATGATCTATCTCATGCTGCACAACCCGGGCGGTGAAGTCCAGATAGCGTTTGCTGATTTTTTCACCTTTTTCGTTCAATGCGCGGACTTTGATTTCGGGAAAGCGGCTAACTTCAATTTGAATATCCGGACAGGACAGACAGCCTTCCGCCGCTGTCACCTTTTCACCCCGCGCCTGGGTGATGCGGGGATTCACCAGCACGTCGTAGTCATCCGCACTCATCTTTTTCTTCGTGTTTTCCACGGTTTTATTCCGGAAAATGATCATTCTTTTGCTGACGCCGATTTGCGGCCCCGCGAGCCCTGACGCATCATCGCGACAGGTAAAGGAATCCACCAGCGCTTGAATTTCCTGTCTTGCTTCTTTATCCAGCGGTGTTTTGAATTCAGTCGATTTTTTTCTCAGAACGGATGTGTCAGCTTCGTTGACACCTTCATCATTCCAAAGGGTTAACACTCTTTTGGGGGCCATATTGCTCACCGGTTTGCCAAATTTTCTTTGGCCTATAACATCTATCGATTCTTATTTCAAGTAAACGAAGCTTGCATATTGG
>PHBN01000429.1 GCA_002840635.1 Deltaproteobacteria bacterium HGW-Deltaproteobacteria-1 | reverse complement strand
ATGTAAGCGCCAAAACTCTGGTTGAGCTTATCCTCCCTGTCGGCATGTTCCCATATTTTTAGAGGCTCTCTGAGATTCTTAATTCGACTGCGCAGCTCCGCGAGATTTTTATGAGTGATCTGGCCGAAGAGGTCGCGCTTATCCTTGAAGTAGTTGTAGAATGTGCCGGCTGACATGCCCACGGCATTGACGATGTCCATGATTTGGGTGTTGTGGTATCCGTTCTTACTGAAAAGCTCTTCGGCAGCCTCAATGATTGTATCCCGGATGAGCTGCTTCTTCTTTTCAAGGAGTACATTCATGGGATTCCTCTTTCCTGCATCTTAATTTTCGATTTTTTTCATCCTTATCTGCGAGGGGTTCCATATTGTGGGAAGCAGACCAAGATGTATAACAATGTGAAACATAACGGTAATCGTTTTTCATTAAAATGAATATACATTACTGATAAGGACAATGTCAAGTTTAAAGTCGTAAATTTTTTTTGACCATGTGTTACTTCTCTAAAAAATAGAGGAAACAGGAAAACGGACGATATCTTGGAAAATCTGTGAAGACTGCGATAATTAATTCAAGGAAAGGGATGACGCTTTTTCACGATCGGCCATACAATTGCGAAATCCAAAATGCTGCCGAATACTGAATAGATGCCCCGGACTTGTCAGTTTATTTTATCTCTTTATTCATCTGTCCGGTCAGGTCCGAAATTGAAAATTTATTGAAGGGCAGAAAGGATACACCCAGGATAATCACCACAAGCATGGACAGGAAGTGATAAACCAACGCAAAGGAAAACGCTTCCGGTTTGGCAATGCCGAACAGTCCTAATCCCAGTATGCAGGCATAATGCCAGTTGCCGATAAATCCCGGTGCGGTGGGTATCGCGATTCCCGCAATAAGAATAACCATAACAACAAATGCCGCCACAATCGGAAGGTCAAAACTGAATGCCAGAAACATGGAATAAATCACGGCGGCATCCACAATCCAGACCGCAGCGGATAAAAACAATAAGTAGAGAAGCCTTTTCACGTCGGTGATGACCTGAAATCCGTCAATAAAATGGTGGAAATGGCGAGGAAACCGACGCTGGTTACGGAAAAGAGAGTAAGCTGATCGATCTTTGCCATCGGCTGCAGGATCACCCCCCAGCGGTAGGATCGCAAGGCCTGCATGAGGACGAGAAGAAAAAGAGACAGAGCCGCATAACCAAGATGGATTTTCTTCAAATGGAGAAGGGTTTCGTTGAAGTCAATCCCCCGAACCGAAAAGTAGATCAGAACGATGCCAAGCACGATGCCGAAAATGAGTTTTTTATTCATGGGGATGCCGGGCCGGTCCTTGTTGTAATCGGGGCAAATCAGCTCTTGGACAGGTTTTCGGCAATTTTGTCGTGGAGAAGCTGTGAAGACATTTTATTGCCGACTAGTCCCACACGAATACCGACTGTGGTTTGATTCTTTGACCGATAGGTAATATCAAACTTGACCTTTTCATTATTGATGATTGCCGTGATCCTTCCCTGCGCGATTTCTTTTACGGGTTGAACTTCCGTGCCGTGCAGATCCGCGACCGTTTTTTCGCACGCATTCCACACCTGGTCGAATGAAGCAACGTAATCGGTCTTCAGTTCTTCGTTTATCCAAAAATAAGTCCCCGTACCTGCGCCGATTGCCGCACCCCCGATGAGCACGGCCGGGGCGCAGCCTGAAAACAGAACAAGAACAAATAGACAGACAATGAGACGATATTTGTGATATTTCATATTTGTCCCTCCGGATCGTTCAGTTGAACCGGGTTTAAACATATTGCGGCATGGATTGCAACTCTATATTGCGCCGAACGTCACGAGCTGATCTTTTCAAATTCCTTCAATAGATCTTCCTGTTTTCTGGTCAATTCGGTCGGAATTTCTACAAAGACTTCGATGATCTGATCTCCGCGGCCGTATCCCTGCAAATGCGGAATGCCTTTGCCTTTGAGACGGAATAACCGACCGGGTTGTGTGCCTCTCGGGATTTTAATTTTCTCGGTTTCCTTTAATGTTGGCACTTCAATCGTTGCGCCGAGTGCCGCCTGAACAAAGGATATGGGGATGCGACAGATAATGTCGTCTTCGGAGCGTACAAAATAATCATGCTCTTCAACCTGTAAAAAAACATATAAATCTCCACTGGGGCCGCCCTGTTCACCCGATTCGCCTTCACCGCGCAGACGCAGCCGGGAGCCCGTTTCGACACCGGCGGGTATTTTCAGTTCAACCGATTTGCGCTGTTTTTCTTTTCCCGTTCCCCTGCATTCATGGCATGGTTTGGCGATAAACTTTCCTTGCCCGTGACAATGAGGGCAGGTGGAGCTGATGGTGAAAAAACCGCTCGACTGAAGCACCTGACCTCTGCCCTGACAGGTCGGGCAGGTTGTGGGCGAGGTGCCGGCCGCGGCCCCCGTTCCCTGGCAGGCATGGCAGGTATGGAGCTTC
>PHBN01000087.1:2798-10939 GCA_002840635.1 Deltaproteobacteria bacterium HGW-Deltaproteobacteria-1 | reverse complement strand
ATCCCGAACACGGAAGTTAAGCTCCTTCGCGCCGATGGTACTGCATGGGCGACTGTGTGGGAGAGTAGGTGCCGCCGGATTTAAAACATGAAGCCCCTTTGATTTCTCAAAGGGGCTTTTCTTTTAACTGTGGTTTTCTATTGTTTGCAACTGATTCCCCATTAAATTATTTGAAGAAAATATTCTTATGGTATCAATACCGTAATTTCACTGTAGACGCGAATATTCCGATCATGGTTATTTTCTCTTGACAATTCTGACTGTTTCCCAATATAAGCCTGTCTATAACGAACGCTACATATAATATGAGCAGTTCGGAATAGAGCATGCAAAAACAAGAAAGGTGGCGCTTTTTACAAAACGTCTTGAATTCATGGATCAAATGAGATCATCAGCCGGTTCATCAAAATTCCAGCAAGTAAATTAAAGAGGAAGTCTTTGAAGAAAAAAATAATTTCGGGGAATCCGGAATGGTCTGCGTAAAAGAAATCTTAACAAATGCGGACAATCTATAAAAACTTTGAACTTGTGTCCTGTTTGAGGACCAAGTGACAGATAAATAATAGTAACAGGAGGATTTTATTTTGAGCAAATTCCAAGAAATGTACAAAGAAAAACTGCGTACGGCAGAAGAAGCCGTAAGTGTCGTCAAATCAGGTGACTGGATTGACTATGCCATGTTCAATGGCAAACCTGTTGTGTGCGATAGAGCACTGGGGGCACGTAAGGATGAGTTGAAGGATATCAAGATTATGGCTGCGGTCACCATACCTCCGATTCCGGAAGTAGTTGCTAAAGATCCAAAGGGCGAAGTCTTCACATATAATGATCAGCACTTTAGCCTGCTTACACGTATCATGCAGCAGCAGTGTGGAGGAGTCTTTTATCAGCCGACACTTTACGGCGAATCGGAACTTTATATGAGATATGCCGAGAGTGATCCGGCTAAAGTAGGGACCTCGTTACGAGATGTTTTCTTTTGCCAGGTTACACCAATGGATAAAGACGGTTATTTTAACTGGGGTCTTCACAATTCCTGCTGCTATTTGCAGGCCACCAAGGCCAAGGCATGCATTGTTGAAGTCAATGAGAATATACCCTATGCCTATGGTGGAAACATGGAAAGAATACATATTTCCCAGGTCACTTCAGTTGTTGAAGGCGAAAACACACCACTTGCCGAATTGCCCGAAATTACGCCCACTGACGTGGACAGAAAAATAGCCGCCAATGTAATGGAACACCTGAAAGACGGTGACTGCATCCAGTTAGGAATTGGAGGGATGCCCAATATTCTTGGCAAGATGATCTGCGAGACGGATCTCAAAGATCTGGGGGGATGGACGGAGATGCTGGTTGAAGCTTACATGCACATGTACGAATCCGGCAGAATGACAGGCAAGCATAAGAAATTCGACACAGGCAAGATCAACTATACCTTTGCCCTTGGCAATAAAAATCTTTATGAATGGATGGATCACAATCCCGCAATCGCATCCTGCAGCGTAGGTTATGTTAATCATCCGACCCAACTGTGTCAGATTGATAATCTGGTCTCCATCAACCAGGCTTTGCAGATCGATCTTTATGGACAGGTGAATGCTGAAAGCTCAGGATTCAAGCAAATTTCCGGTAATGGCGGCATGTCGGATTTTGTACTTGGTGCGTTTTGGTCCAAGGGCGGGCGCAGTTTCATTTGCCTGCCTTCGACCCATACCAATAAAGACGGCTCGGTTATCTCTCGGATCGTTCCGAATTTTGAGATCGGTTCCATTACCACTGTTACCCGCCAGATGGTTAACTTTGTGGTGACCGAGTATGGCTGCGTGTCCTTGAAAACCTGTCCAACCTGGTACCGGGCTGAAAAACTCATATCCGTTGCTCATCCTGATTTCAGGGAGGACCTTATCAAAGAAGCCGAGAAAAGAAAGATCTGGAGACAGAGCAACAAAAAATAGATCACTATACGGGATCAAATCAAAGACAGGAGTTCGTGTACCCGTGCCAATCACTGATGTTCATCTTTTTGGCACGGATGGTGATGCATGGGATACTGTGTGGAAGAGTGGGTGCCGCCGGATTTAAAATATAAACCCCTTTGATTTCTCAAAGGGGTTTTATTTTGTGGTGCAGGGGTATGCACATAAATTGTTCTCTGTTTTGTCTGCACTTGCCTCGGATAAGGCCGTCGATAAGCTTCATCTGAAGGCTTATATCATTGGCTTTGTGTTCATTGGAATTTCCTTGCAATACCCTGGGCGGCTATCATACCGGAGATGGCTGCACCTACGATTCCGCGGCTTTTCCCTGTGCCATCTCCCGCAACGAAAATCCCTTTGACATTGGTTTCCAGGTTTTGATCGGTCGGGAAGTGCGTGTCAAAGAATTTTATTTCGGGTGCATAAAGAAGCGTCGACGGATGAAGGATGCCGGGGATGATTTTATCAAGTCTTTTCAAGGATTCCCAGAGATTGTCAACACAGGTTGCCTTGCACATTTCAAAATGGCGGATTCGGCTGTCAAATGTTGATTTGGTGCTCCTTCTTCCTTCACGAAAATCACCCACTCTCTGAACGATCGGTTGGCCCCCGCCCAGCAGGTGAAATTGACGGGCGATCATGTGCCCAAACTCGGTTGTGTCAGAAAAAGGCGTGGTCAGAGCGACTGTATTAATCAGGGCGAAGTTGGTATTGAGCGTCTTGCGACCGAAGAGGGCGTCACCGTTCACCAGTTTGAAATGGCCGTAGTTTTCCAGGCGGACCCTGCCGCCCGGATTGGTGCAAAAGGTTCTGACCCTGTCTCCATGGCGGGTGGTCCTGAAAATGAATTTGGGGTCATACACGATATTTGTGATTTCGTCATAGAATTTCCTGCTAAGTTCAAGCCTGATTCCTACGTCGATGGGGCCAAAGTTATGACAAACCCCAAGCGTGTCTGCGGTATCCCGAAACCAGTAAGCACCGCTGCGACCCGGAGCGGCCAGGACAACGGGCGCTTCTGCCTGAAACATTCTGCCTCTTTTCCGTGTGGCTACACGATAAATATTGCCGGTTACTTGTTCGATAGACATGACTTCCGAATCCAGAAGAAAGACCGTCTTCTTCAGATAACTTCTGAGGTGGTCCACGACGGCTTTGCCGTTATCGGTGCCCCAGTGCCATTGCTCAGGTGCAATGAATTCAACGCCATGCTCATATGCAATATTCATCAGTACGCCAATTTTTTCATTTTTGTCGATGAAGGTTACCTGGTGGCAGCGGGGAAAACTGGTAAAAACTTCCTTGACTTTGTTGATGTAACGCTGTGCCGTGTCAACATCGATCTTAAGTTCATTCAAGTCGATGCCGATTCGATGATCGAAATTCAGCTTGCCGTCGTTCAGAAGCCCGCCGGCCGTGTAGGCATGACGGTCGATGACGGCAATTTTTCCGACCCCCTTTTTTTCAAGCTCCATAGCCGCAAACAGACCGGCCGGTCCTGACCCGATGATCAACACGTCATAGGCCTTCATGAACCTTGCTCCCTCCCGTGGGATTGTCTGGCGTCTTAATTATTTTAAATTGTTCCGACAATTACCAGTCATAATCTTGCATTTTTCTGATATTTCATCAACTGAAGAATTCACAAGATACGGACTTTATTTCATCTTTGTACCCGCTGTCTGAATTATTGAGCACCGGTAGTGTGGGGGCCTGATGATTGGGACTTTTGCGGCAGGGTTCAAGGATTTGCGATTATAAACGGGGCGTCGCTAAGCTTTTTTGTTATTGCCGAGTTCTTTCACTTTTTCAGCCACCTTTTCAAAAGAAGAGGAGGCCTTTTCAATATATTTTGTCATGGTGTTTTCCAAATCTTTCTTTAACTTGATTATGTCACTATTTTGCTTAAGATTGCTAAAATCTCCTTTATAGAAAATATCATGCTCTATTTCGGACCAAGCATGATATAAAGCAGAGGTTAATTGAATTTCGCACAACATGTTTTTAAACTTTTTATATTCGCCAAGGCTCAGCCTTTTCTTTCCGAATGACGCGATTACATGCGTGGCGCGATAGCCTTTTTCCTTGTGCCGTTCCTTAAGCGTCAGGTTCTGAGGCGTAAGCTCCTTATATAAATCGGAAATAAATCGTCTTTTATCTCTTTCCAAGTAAAAGACGATTCGAATGCCGGCCAGATCATAAATATCATCGAGTTTCCTGCATTCCTTTCCCTCTTTCCATTTTGTTTGGATTTTATTTGTCAGGCTGTCCAGCGACTTGATCCGGTGCGCGATTTGGTATTTGTAGCCATTATTGTCCAGAAGCTGGATCAATAAATTTTGCATGGTCAGGCAAAATTCACCATAGAGCGCCTTTTTTTCTTTGTAAGCATTAACAATTTTATTGATTGATCTATCATCCATCGTCTTTTTCCTTTTCATTATAGGAAAGGCCTACAGGGGTCTCCGGTTGAGAGGCAACACCTGTCCCGTAAGCAGTCCCTGAAAAAAATTCCGTGCGTTTGCGCCTATGGATCTACTGTTGTATCCTCCCTCTTGCACGAAGAGAGAGGGGATTTGAAGCCTTCCAATTTTCATGCCTATTGCCGCAAAATCCCTGCCGGTGTGGCTCCACGTCCCTGTAGGATCTCCCTTGGCCGTATCGAACCCCAGGCACACAACAAGGTATGTAGGGGCGTAATCACGGATGCAGTCCAGAGCCGAATCAAGCGCGACCAGGTAGTCTTGCGGCGTGATCGTTTCAGGTAAGGGGTAATTGATGTTAAACCCCATTCCGGCTTCGTCGCCCCGCTCATCGGTAAATCCCGAAAAATACGGATAGGCAAACCGGGGGTGTCCGTGAATAGAAATCGTCAGCACATCACTGCGCTGATATAAGATTTCCTGCTGCCCGTTGCCGTGGTGGTAGTCAATATCCAGCATGGCGACTTTCCCGAACCGACTCAAAAAGTGTGCGGCAATGGCCGCGTTGTTGAAGTAACAGAAACCACCGAAGTATCCCCGCTCGGCGTGATGGCCGGGCGGCCGCACCAGCGCGTAGGCCAGCCGCCTTCCGGAGAGAATTTCTGTTGCGGCGGTCAGCGCGCATTCCACGGCGCGTCTGGCAGCCGTGTAAGCGTGTCCACTAATCGGTGTAAACGTGTCAATGCAATAATACCCTGCCCGGATAGGCAAGTCACGCGGTGGCCTGGTGCGGTTGCGTATTGGAAAGACGTAAGGGTAAAAAGGCGTATCTGGTTCGGCATTTCTGCAAACGCGCTTAAAGTACCGTACATAATCGGGATCGTGAACCGCGGTGATGAAATCATCGTTGAAAGCGACGGGCGGCACCGGATCGAACATGCCAGTGGTATCCAGAGCCTGACGAATCAATCGAATTCTGGCTGGCGATTCGACGTAGCCCCGTTCCCTGACATGATGAATATGATGTTGATCCGTCACGACCAGCGCTATTTTAGCAAAAGCGGCCATGCTTTGCGCTTTCTTTTGGTTCAGATGACGCTGTCGGGCATAGCGGGGCTGCCTGAGCAAAACGGGGTTGTCGATGATGGAATCTACGACGATTTTAATATAAGCCGGCGTGCAGATATCCGGATACTTGCTTTCCAGGATTTTGGCGATGACCCTCTTTAAATAGCAGGCCCGCAAAATGCTCTTTTGAGATAAATCGTCGAAAACCAGATAGGGCGGGTCGGTTGCGCCCGGATTGACGGGTGTCTCATAAGCCGTGTTGATGATGGGGCGGGCGCCGTAAGATTCATAAAATTTCAATCTGGCTTTGTTCTGCTTCAAGATGGCGGGATCGGGGCTGAGTTTCGGGTCGTCGGGAAGACATTCAAAAAAAATTCCCAAAACGCCCAGGGAGAGGGCCTCATTTCTTATTCTTTCGTAAAGAGCAGTGCCGACGCCTCGGCCGGAGCGGGTTCTATCGCTTGCCAGATAATCCAGATAGCAGAAATTCAGTTTGTCATCGTGATCAAGAATTGCCAAACCGTGGACCGTTGATTTTTGATCCTCCGCCACGTAAAGGATAGTGCGGAACCCATATTTCATGGGCGATCGCAGGGCATCAGGGATCCGGTCGATTTTCTGGCGGTCAAGTAATTCGAACTGCTCGCGCAGCATGGTTCTCACCTGTTCCAACGCATATCGATTGGTTGGAACCAGGTCATCAAAAATCCGTCTGATTCGAAACATCTAACCTCCTTCTCATGTTTACACGCCATTATGAAATACTATATCAAACAATGGCTTATCTGCAAGCCAAAATAAATCGTTTGGACATGCAACTAATTGAATTCCATATTTAATCAGCTCAAGTTTAAAGGAGACTAATAATGACAATGAGAATGTGTTTGGCGGTGTTGCGGATGGATGATAATATTTTTCCATTTGCGTTTTGCGATGTTAAAAAATGCTTCGTTAGCATAACGGAATTTGAGGGAAAATGATATCGTAATAAACCCAAGCGGTTTGTTTGCGATAGATGATGCGCAGCAATACTTGCATATAATGCGAGGGAAACGGCTTATGAAATTCGATTGCGCCAAAAATATTCAATATCCGTGGAAGGGATTCTCTTATTTTTATCCACACTACTATCCCAACGTTAATTGAATAAATTCAGTTGGTTGTTAATTATGGTATTATCTTCTTGCACCTCAGTATCCGCAAGTGCTTGTAAAAGCGGTATTTTCTCGAAAAGCGTCACGCTGATAATTTGTACAATTGCATAGAGACTTTGTTCCAGATTCAACTGCCTCTTGATGATTGCAACCAGTACGTAAACGGAGATAGCAATCCAGATTTGTGTTTTGACCGCATTCTCGGATGTGCCGTAAAACGCCTTGATTCGCAGATGCTGTTTGATCCACTTGAAGAATAACTCGATCTGCCAGTGTTTGCGGTAAATCTCTGTGGTCGTTCGTGCCGGTAGCGTAAAATTGTTCATCAAGAAAACAAGATTTTGCTTTTCATCGTAATAAGTGATTCGCCGGAGCCTTTCGGGATAATCTTTCCTGGCGTAATAACCGTGCAGCGTAATGATCTGGTCGGATTTGAGTCCGGACGTTTTGTCGATCTTTTGATAATATTGCCAGTGGTATTTGGCGTTGTTCTTGGCGCGTGTAACAAAGTATGCTGCCGATTGATGCAGGTTGTAGAGGCGCGCGTAACCCAGATAATCGCGATCCATGATGTAAATTGCACCGGCTTCTATCGGCAGCTTGTCGAGGATGTTGACTTCGTGAACTTTACCGCTGGTAATAAAAGCTATCGTTGGCATAAAGTTGTCTAACTTTCTGAATGAGTGTTTGAGTAAAGTCGGCATAGATTCGCCAGTCTCTTGTCTGGTTGGCGTGGGCTGATGTATTGCGGGAGATCTTTCCGCGAATGCCCATGTAATAGGTCTTGATCTGAGAAAATATTGTTCTTCCGGAATTCATTGGCCGTCTACTTGCCAGTTAATGCGAGACTATGACACCTTGAAGAAAAATATTTCAAATCGATAAATAACTTTTTATTGCTTCTTCTCATTGTTTTCTATAGTTTACATCATCTGTTGGCTAAAACGTTGGGACAGTGGTGATATGTTGTATAAGTTTACATTATTCAAATGACAAAAGAAGGATTAATTTTTTTGCGTGATTTGGATTTGAAAATGATCATTTATGGAGGCTCACGTGAATAGTAAATACAAAATGCTTATAGGCATTACGTTGATCCTTGGTCTGGCAGGATTGTTTTTAGGGTGTACGGGTGCACTGCTTAAAAATATGGGCAGCTTGAAACCAAGCGCCACGGCTACCATCCATTTTGAAAAATTTGTCATCAATAATGATTACAACTATTTTTTAACCGGGTCTGACGTTTATCCGTTGGCGATTTTCGGTCTCAAGAAATCGTACATCATTGATAGTGACGAGGATTTGTGGAAAAAAATAGAACCGAAACAGGAAATCATCTCGGGACTCATTTTAAATATGCAAATGCGATTGCTGGACTGCTGCCTGCAGAGAGCGCACGGTTTTGATATATTGGATCCTCAAGGACAAAAGATAGGTGAGTGGTATTCGATGATGGGGCTCATCAGCGGCATTACAATAAAAGAACACGGGAAAGTGGTGATATACCCTCCTTTGGA
>PHBN01000087.1:0-2786 GCA_002840635.1 Deltaproteobacteria bacterium HGW-Deltaproteobacteria-1 | reverse complement strand
AATTGATTGGCATTTTTTATGCTGTTAATTTTACAGTGATGGCATGGTCATTTTTATCGATTATTCTTAATAATTAATTTTATCAGTTGTTCCAACGGGGAAAAGGTAAGGAAATGAAGCTATCCCAAATAAAGGAGGGGAAATCATGAACTTGAAGATGAAGAAAATTATTTTAACGTGGTTTTTGAGTCTCTTGCTGGTTCTTTCCGTTGTTGCCGGGGCTTACGCGTTCAGCAGTGTCCTGAGCTTTGGTGACAGTCTTTCGGATAACGGCCAGTATGAACTCAATGGCACCCCGTATGCAGCTACCGGTAACAACAATCCCTATGACCAGTTTGGGTTTCAACGTTTCTCCAACGGTCCGGTCTGGGTGGAGTATCTGGCCCAGGACTTAGGAGCTTCTTTATTGGATATGGCTTACGGTGGTGCAACATCAGGTTTGGATAATCCTGCCGCAGGGCTGTCCATCACCGGTCTGCAATGGCAGGTTGGAGCATATAACTCTGTTTTCGGAAATGTTGCCGACGACACCCTCATCACCATTTCTGCGGGCGGCAATGATATGTTCAATAACAGGAATGCCACCCAAGCGGCGCTCAATATTGCCGGTGCGATATCATATCTTATTGGTATCGGGGGCGACGATTTCATGATCATGAATCTTGCTACAACGCAGCAGCCTGCTAATTACGTAACGTGGATGAACGAATTCAACGCTGCACTGAATGCGTCTCTTGGAGTCCTGGACGCCTCAAACCCGAATGTTGATTTGTATTTACTGGATTTAACGAAACTTACACTTGACATTGATAATTCTACAGGTACATGGTTAGCCAATTGCTCAGCAAATCCCGCGGCGTGTGAGGGAATAACGTATGCCTGGTGGGATACGATCGGCGTTCATCCGACAACAGAAATTCATGCACAGATCGGAGCTTACGCAGCCAGCATGGTTCCTGAACCGGCTACCATGATGCTTCTTGGGCTCGGGCTGATGGGCTTGTTCAGCATTCGCAGGAAGATTCGGAAATAAATACTTTTTACATAATTTTTCTAAACAAGATGTTTTTTACAGAAAGGCAGAACTGAAATTGGTTCTGCTTTTCTGCTTTTAGTGATTATCTTGTGATCTTCAAGTTACCCCGGAAATGCAATTGCGGTAACTTCAGTCTACAATCAGGTGCCCTTCAGGATATTCAGAGCCTCCTGGTATAATTCTATAAAGCAGCCCGCGACGGCCAGACAAAACAAGCCGATCATTAATTTCGGGGTGGTGCCCAGCAATTCATCCAGAAAGTGACCAAGCCAGAGGAACAGCAAAGAAGCAAGAACAAGAGCAAGTCCCCAGGCGGATAACATAATGATTCCACGAAACGAAGAGGGGTCTGCATAATGTGTTTTGTGTACGGTTGCAGACATAATTTATGCTATCCTTTCGTGTGTTTGGCTTTATTGAGGAAATAATCACGCCAAAATCTCAACACATTCCGGCAATATTGTTATTCCTTAAATATAAGATAATGATCAATTGAAAAGAGGCAATAGTTCAATCTTTTCCCAGCCAAAATATTTGGGCAAACGGATTCCCAGGCGCAGGTCGTGCGGCACGGCTACGATCTGATAGATCGTCTCAACTGCATAGCTCGCTGCCGGAAAAGATCCTCCTCCGTTTTCGATGGTATATTCGAGCATCGTTTTCATCGTCTCGTCTGTCAGTTACCCATAGAAAACAGGTGAGTATGCATATAATATTATAAAAAACAATAGCTTATAATAATTTGCCTTGAATGGTTTTATCTTGACATTAGAACGTTCGTTCTATATAAGTGGGCCATGGGAAAGAGAAGCAACATAGCCGCAGCGAAAGCAGATTTACCGTCTTTACGTACCGGGGAAGCGAATGTGCCCGGCAGTATTAGAATTATTGAACTTTTTAGCGCGCGGCGAAAGGAAGATTGTGCGGGCAAACGGCTGCATTCGGTCTTCGCCGAAGGTGAAGAACCATGCTACGGATCAGCGTTTTGCCGGATTGCAGGGCTGCGGGTCAACGGGGCGGTATGTGCCGGTTTCCCATCTCCTGCGGAAGAAGAACTGCGCGATGTTATTTCTTTTGACGAATATCTGGTTGCGCATCCGGAAACATCATTTCTGCTTTCGGTTACGGGCGATTCCATGGCTGGCGCGGGCATCATGGAAAAGGACCTGGTCATTATTGAAAGAGGGCGTCAGCCCAAAGACGGCGACATCATCCTGGCGGAAGTGGACGGCAACTGGACGATGAAATATTTCCGCAAGAAAGGAAGAACGATTACACTGGAGGCAGCGAATCCCGTGTATCCTCCAATTGTGCCGCAGACGGAACTGCGCATTGCGGGAGTCATTACAGCGCTGGTTCGAAAGTACCACCGGTGATGGCTCCGTAAAAGCCCCATATGCGGCGTTGCGCTTCGTCTCGCAATCGCTGCGGCCTGCGTCCAGGTAGGCCTCCCTCTGCAAGCCTCACGCGCTTTGCCTCCGGGGTTTACAGAGCCATCATAAATATTTTAACCTTCGGGCTGAGAGCCTTCTTCATGAGCGATTTAGTTTTTAGTCTTCATTCCTGGCCGCGGGCGATTGTTCATATCGACGGTGACGCGTTTTTTACGTCCTGTGAAGAAGCGATTCATCCGGAACTCAGGGGTAAACCTCTGATCACCGGGGGCGAGCGCGGCATTGTGGCCTGCGCGAGCTATGCGGCCAAAAGGATCGGTATCAAGCGAGGCGTTCCGCTGCATGAAGCGCGCAAA
>PHBN01000428.1 GCA_002840635.1 Deltaproteobacteria bacterium HGW-Deltaproteobacteria-1 | reverse complement strand
GTTGAAAAGGCCGATCCCGTTCTCATTCATGTCGGGGCCGATGATCGAATTGCGGAACGTAAGATTTTTGTCATCTTCCACTTCACCCAACGCTTTTGAACGATCATAAAACGTTGTACCGTCCCGCAGGCTTTTTTCATAGTACGGACCGGTGTTCCCGGCAAACACGCAATCCGTGCTCATGTGAATCAGTTTCGTCTTTCTGTCCCGGAGCGTATCCGCAACAAAATGCGGCAGATAACTGTTCAGGTAAACCGCTTTGGAACGGTTTTCTTCCGCCTGCTGGTTTAATATGCCTATGCAATTAATAATCACATCGTATTCACCGTCCAGCAGCATGTTTTGAAAATTCGCAGTTTCAAAAGCATCCCCGATAATATTGTCGCAATAGGGAAAAGGCGAGAGCGAATATGCCGTAACAGCATGGCCGCGCTCTTTAAAATAAAGCGTAATCAAATGCCCAGCCATGCCTATAGAACCTAAAACCAAAATCTTCATCATGAATTCTCTTGTTCTTTTTCAATCATTGATTACAGTCCCAGATCATCTCTGATCATCGGAAGCTTCAACAGTAATTGGATCATCTCATCTTTATCTAAACGCCTGGTATTGTGCGAGTGATAATCTTCAAATGCAGAAATTCTTTCCTCCCCTTCAATAAAATACTTGTCATAATTTAAGTCTCTCCCGTCACACGGTATACGGTAATAGTTCTTCAAATCCGTTGCTTTTGCCATCTCCTCACGCGTTACCAGGGACTCATATAATTTTTCGCCATGCCGTGTACCGATGATTCGGATTTTCGATTTTACTTTATACACATCAATCAAGGCTTTTGCCAAAACATCCAACGTCGCGGCAGGTGATTTCTGAACAAACAAATCACCATTCACCCCATTCTTGAACGCATAGATTACCAAATCCACAGCGTCATCAAGCGTCATCATGAATCGCGTCATATTCGGATCGGTGATGGTAATATCCTGTTTGTTTTTTATCTGATCTATCCATAACGGAATAACGGAGCCACGGCTGGCCATAACGTTGCCATATCGTGTACAGCGATGGCGACTTTCTCCATCATCGCCTTACTGATCCCCATGGCATTAATCGGATAACAGGCCTTGTCCGTACTGAGGGCAATAACATTTTTTACACCATATTGGATTGCTGAATCCAAAACATTTTCTGCCCCATAAACGTTCGTACGAACGGCCTGAATGGGGAAAAATTCGCACGATGGAACCTGCTTTAGCGCTGCCGCATGAAAAATGTAATCAACACCTGCCATGGCATTGTCAACGCTGCGTTTATCGCGCACATCTCCAATATAAAATTTAACCTTTGGGTTCTGCAACTGATGCCGCATATCATCCTGTTTTTTTTCGTCGCGGCTGAAAATGCGAATCTCTTTGATCTCAGAATCAAGAAATCTGCCGAGCACGGCATTGCCAAAAGAACCCGTACCTCCCGTAATCAAGAGAATTTTGTCTTTAAACATATTCAAACCTCAGTCTTAAAAAATTATTATCAAGCCTTAATATGTTTTTTTCAAAACCGGCCAAATCCCATCAGGAGCCCTTACCGTATATCAGCAAAGATGCTTTATCTGCAAAATAAATTATGAAAAGAGTCAGAAAAATTGTTCCAAAAAGCAAATAGGACTGCGTGGGAACATAACCAAAAGATAAATACCTGAAGGCCACAACTTGCGCAAGTAACGAACATAATATCACATTTTTCCCACCCAGCCTGAACACAAAACATTCTATGATTGCAGCAATAACTCCCAGGATGAACATGCTTATAAACAGGAACAGGAATGATCCCGGATAAAAAAAGAACGCAATGACTCCCGGCAGGGAGATAAAATGAAATTTCGTCTTGTCTACGATGATATAAGGAGATGTAATAAAGGTATTATCATAAAAACTGGTTTCGTTCTCATTATAGGTTTCTTTCCAGGCCGTTTTCCACAAGTCCCATCCCGGATCAGGGTAACTGGAAACAGCCATGACGCCCTCCATACCTACCCAACGGTCGACAAACAGCTTTAAAGTCATATTGATGATTGATGGCAGAAGCGGTATGCCTTTTACCGTCAGGATCTGATCGACCACCCCTTTTGTGCCCGCAGGCTGAGCAGCCACACTTTGTCTCCCGTTTGGCTGCATCGTATTATCCTGTTTCTCTGGCATTTGCACACCGGGTGCTTTTACCTCAGCAATTATATAAATGGTTTTTACTTCATTACTTAAACGGAAGTAATTGGAAAGGAAAAGTGAGCCGGCGGATAGTAATGCAAGAACACAGAGGGTCACTGCGAAAAATTGCACGTTTGATTTTATTGAATGAAATTTTCGACTGGCAAATACTCCATAGATCAAAGATCCTGCATTCAGAATCATCCCTCTGCTCAATAATGACAAATTGGAAACAAAGCTTTCCATCTTGTTGATTTCAAATTCAAATCTGAGGATCAATGCTGATAAAGAAGCCAAACCGAACAGCAATAGCCACTTATAGACTCCATTCAGGCCAAAAGGCAATATGGTCCGGGTAATACTACCTCGTTGATAAATGCCGAAATACGCGTTGGTGGCAGCAATGATGAAAAATAAAACAACGAATCCCGCAAGAACAACGTTCCGATGGTGCCGGTAAACGCTAAACAGCCCATGCCGGGTAATTCCTTCAATCTTTAACGGGTAATTGAGGGAGAGTTTTTCCCGTAAAAAGCTTGCAGCAAGAAGACCGAGCATACCACATGAAGACACCAGCAGCGACTTGTCAAAAGCGGCTCCTGAACCATCAAAATAACCAACCGGTTCATTGAATAAGCCACCGAAAAAAGCAACCCGGATGGTGAGCTTCAGCCAAAATCCCAGCCAAAAAAAAATTCCTATGAACGTATCAAAAAAAATGGCATTTTTTCTAAACCCAAAATAAAGCAGCAGGTTAGCGACAAGGGTGAACAGCACATAAATGTATCCATGGCCGATATACCTGATCAAAGCAAATACCGCCAGAATGGAAACGGCTCCCCAAAAAACCAATAATGCGATATTGCTAATTGGATGCCTTCTCATGCATTCTGCTTCAAGCTTGATGGGAATCACCTTTAGTATTCAAAGCACTTAACCTGCTCAACAACAGACCCCACAAAAAGAACGTAAATATTCCGGAATAGGGCTGTCGGAGTCCGACCTTCAGGAAATTGTCAATCAACAACAAAAACATTGTAACGCAACATAGTCCTGTCAACCCCGGTGAACAATAGATTTTGTGCCGACACCGATAAATCATCGTGCATGTATATGTCAAAAGGACCAAAACAGGAAATAAAGCAATTAAGCCAAAATGATAAATAAAATCGAGATAATAATTATGTGCGCTTGGATATTCGGCGCGATCTGGAATTTCATTATTGCCGATCAGTAATATTTTCGGCGAGCTCACAATTTTCACAATGTAATTGTACCAGTAATGCATG
>PHBN01000427.1:1562-4694 GCA_002840635.1 Deltaproteobacteria bacterium HGW-Deltaproteobacteria-1 | reverse complement strand
TACGTATTGCCGCATCTGGCTGTGTCTTTCGTAATCCAGCAGGAACCAGTCGAGCTGCTTGTGACAGTCCCATTCAATAAACTGCCCGAATTCACTGCCCATAAACATGAGTTTTTTACCGGGATGCGCGTACATGAAACCCAGCAGGACGCGCATGGAGGCAAACTTCTCTTCATAAGAGCCGTACATTTTATCAAGCAGAGATTTTTTCCCGTGCACCACCTCATCGTGGGAATACGGAAGGATGAAGTTTTCGGTAAACGCATAGAACATTGAAAATGTCATTTTGTTATGATGGTCATGCCGGAAAAAGGGATCCATCGACATGTATTCGAGCGTATCATGCATAAATCCCATGTTCCACTTGAACACAAAACCAAGCCCCCCGTCATAGGGAGGCCGTGTAATCATCGGATATGACGTTGATTCTTCCGCGATCGTAACGGTACCGGGATGCCTGGTCAATATCACGGAATTCAGCTTCCGCAAAAAGGCCACTGCGGAATTGTCAATATTGCCTCCGTCCTCGTTGGGCACGTATTCACCTTCATTGCGGGCATAATCCAGATAGAGCATCGACGTGACGGCGTCCACGCGGATGCCGTCGATATGATAGACGTCAAAGAAAAACATCGCACTGGAAATCAGGAAACTGACCACCTCGGGGCGACCGTAATTGAAGATCAGCGTGCCCCATTGCGGATGATTGGCCTGAAGCGGATTTTCATGTTCATAGAGACATGTGCCGTCGAAACGCGCGAGGCCGTGCTCATCCCTGGGGAAATGGGCGGGGACCCAATCCATGATAACGCCGATTCCTTTCGCGTGCATCGTGTCAACGAAATACATGAAATCCTGCGGCGTACCATAGCGGCTGGTCACCGCATAGAAGCCTGTAACCTGGTATCCCCAGGAATCGTCCAGCGGATACTCGGTAACGGGCATGATCTCGACGTGCGTAAAACCCACAATCATAACCGCCGGGTTTCCAGACCTTCGAGGCTGTCTTCGGGCGAACTTCCGCATGAAAGGCAAAGGGGTCTGCCTTCAGCACAGTCCGGCCGTCGAAGCCTTCAACCTGATATTTGTAGCAGTCCCCGTCCTTGAGACCAGGAATAAATGAAGCAAAGACGCCGGTATCGAGGCGTTCCATCCGGTTTTTTGAAGCATCCCAGTCGTTAAAATCCCCCACAACACTGACACCCCGGGCATTGGGCGCCCATACCAGAAAGCGGTGCATACCGGTTTCACCGACGGGATGACAGCCGAAGATCGCATAGGCCTGCTGGGCCTCTCCGATGTTGAACAGATAAATCTCTTCCTTATTGATGTATTGCTCAAGATTCTTCATTGTCATATTTTCAAAATGATATTCAAAATAATTATCATGTTACATTCCACCCGTTTCATCCCGCACGCCCAAACAGTCTTGTCACGTTCGCGAGTTCCTGCACGGTTGTGTCGTCAAACTGGCCGGGTAGCAGCCGCCACTGCCAGTTCCCCTGCGCTGTCTGCGGGCGGTTCATGCGTGCAGACGAGGGAAGACCGAGAACATCCTGCATCTGAATGACGCAAACATCCGCCACGGACCCCATCGCCAGACGGATCAGCTGCCAGTGCACGCGCTTCTCATCTACACCGTCAAGATAAGCGTCTAAATAATTCCTTTCGGCTGCACCGAGCTCGCTGTACCAGCCGATTGTCGTATCGTTGTCATGCGTCCCCGTGTAAACCACGCAGTTTTTCTCATAGCGGTGTGGCAGGTAGATGCTGCTGCCATCGGGCGCGAAGGCGAATTGCAGCACTTTCAAGCCCGGAAAACCCGTCGCGCTGAGCAGTTCAAAAACCCCTGGCGTGAGGTAGCCCAAATCCTCGGCAACAAGCGGCAGCTCCCCCAGTGCATCTTTGAGTTTGCGGAAAAAGGTAATGCCGGGTCCGGGGAGCCATTCTCCCGTCACGGGGTATCGCATAGTATGATTCAAAAGCGCGGAAGTGGTCCACGCGCAAATAGTCGCACAGGGATATCTGATGGGCGATACGCCTGATCCACCATGCGTAGTCAGTTTTCTTCAGCGCATCCCAGTCATAAAGAGGATTCCCCCATAACTGACCGGTTTCAGAAAAGTAATCCGGCGGGCAGCCCGCAACACGGCCCTGCTGATCAAGCAAATCGCGGTCCTTCCAGGCATCGGCACTGTCAGGCGCCATGTATATGGGCATGTCGCCGACCATGCGGATTCCTCTTTCGTTTGCATACCTGTGCAATGCCTCCCACTGCCGGAAGAAAAGGTATTGAATAAATATCTGATAATGGATTTCCTTTTCCAGGCCTCGGGAGGCTGATTTCAGGGCATCGGACTGCCGTTGCATGATTTCCCGGGGCCATTCGTAAAAAGGCTTCATCCCCTGAGCGCTTTTCAACGCCATGTAAAGCGCGTAATCATCGATCCAGTCCTTATGCTGCTGTCTGAAAGATTCTATCTCATTCGCATGATCATCTGCACTGTGTTCGTATGCAATGTGCAGCACTTGTGCCTTGCCGGTATACTGCGCGTAATAGTCCACCACGCAGGGGTCGCTTGTGAAAAGACGGTCACACAAGCTGAGCGCCTCTCGCGGCAGCAGGCCCTGTTGATATAAATCATCGAAATCAATAAAGTAAGGATTGCCCGCAAAGGTACTGAACGTCTGATAAGGAGAATCCCCGAATCCCGTCGGCGAAATGGGCAGAATCTGCCAGTATGTCTGACGGCTTGCCTGCAACCGGTCCACAAATTCGCGTGCACCGGACCCCAGCGTTCCGATGCCAAACCTGCCGGGCAGTGAAGATATGCCCATCAGTATGCCGCTTCCCCTTTTCATGCTTAATACCATACACGAGTTTGGCATTCATGACTATACGATTTTCTGCTTGCTCCTCAAACTCAGCCGGCAAAAATCTCTCCAACAGGGGGACCCGCCTCCTTCTTGACTTCATTGGCATTGACAATAGCTCCCGTAATCTGGAGTAATTTATCCCAACGGATTTAAATACCCTGATACGGACATGGTGCATCAATGACAGTCACCCCTGCAACGTGTATGAAGAAATGGGAGGGAACATTTCCGAAAGCTTTCTGACACACTTCGCCT
>PHBN01000427.1:0-1422 GCA_002840635.1 Deltaproteobacteria bacterium HGW-Deltaproteobacteria-1 | reverse complement strand
CACCACAGTCGGGTTTCGTACGGCCGTGCCGGGCCGCTCCAATCGTCAATTTCCATAAGCGGCTGCTGCCCGAAGGGCCGTCTGCATTAACGAACAGATTGCGTGTTTTGGATAATTTTTTCATCCATTTCTTCCCTCCGTCATGATTGCATCGGTCTCCGGATCCTTCACCGGGCAGCCATTTGAATCCCTGACCCTGTAATCGTATTTCAAGATGATTTGGCCTCATGGTGCAGGCAGCGGGCAGGGAATCAGCCGCCTGCAGGTCGACCGCCCAGAAACCTGTCATGAAAACGATCATTGCAATCAAGGATGCACGCATTTGTCTTTTAACCCGTTCATGAATAATCAATCAACCCACGACAACAACCGGCGATGGATGATGAAAGCTTTCAATAAATCACTTCCTGTTATTTACCTGAAACCATATTCTCAAATTTAGCCATGGGCACTGTTTCGCCATCCATTGTGACGCTGTTGTCCACAACCCTGTAATATTTCACCGCGCAGCCGGAATGGACCGCCGTGTAATCATATCCGCCGCCCTCTGATTTGACGGCCGAAAGAAATATCACGTGTAAACCATCACCCTCCAGACAGATACCATACCCGCACATGCCATACATACAACGTACATCGATCGTGTCCCTGCCGGCTTTTCCTTTCAGCACTCTGAATATTTTTATTTTGCCCCCTTCAGGACGGGACTGGTTCCTGCCTATTCTTACCATTTGCCCTTCGTCGGCAACTTTTTTCCCGACAATAATTAAATCCGCCCGTTTCACGGTCTCCTTAAAATCTATTTTTGCCCTGCACGGCTGGCAGGAATATGTTGAAGCGGGAAGCCATAAATGAACCGCGCAAAATAATATTGAAACCAATAAAACTACTTTATAAAGCCGCATGATTCCTCCTGATCATCAAATTCATTTCTCTGGTTTTTTCTGATAGATTCTTTATTCGATCATGCCCGGGCAAGGATATCTCCTGCCTGTTTTTCCCACTCTTCCGGTGTTGTATGAATGGCTCGTCCTATATAAGAAGCCCGCAATTCCCTCAGTACGGGAAGATTTCTGCAAGCAATGGCATAACGGCGGTAACTCAGTTGAGAAGCAAGCACGTCATCGGGCAAATAGATGGGTTCCCGTCTGAAGTTAAGTAAAACAAGAGCACTGTTAAGCCGTTGAATTGACGATTCCACGGTATCTCCCGTCTTTGCCGGATCTGTCACCCTGTCATTTGTGACTCCAGGAAGGATGCGGAAAAAATAGGTGGCGCGTCCGGAATGAGATGTAGCCTCCCAGACAGCAACATTGGCTGACACTTTCGGATCGGGTTTTGTGGAAAGAGGAAACAGAAACCAGTGAAGCACCTGAGGCTGACTGTCATCACTTTCTTCGCGGCCGGCATCAGATGCCGCAT
>PHBN01000426.1 GCA_002840635.1 Deltaproteobacteria bacterium HGW-Deltaproteobacteria-1 | reverse complement strand
CGGTGCGAATATGGGGTATTACACCTGCATTGCACGTTCGATGGGCCTGAAAGTTCTTGCCGTTGAACCGTTATGGCACAATCTTCAATTCCTCTATGGGAACCTTGAGGTGAATAACTGGCCTGACGTGGAGATTTTTCCCCTGGGGCTGTCGAACAAACCGGGTCTGGCCGTTCTTTACGGTGTGGGCACGGCTGCGTCCTTCATCAAGGATTGGGCCGGCATATCCACAAAAAAACGCATGGTTCCGTTGAGTACACTGGACATTATCGCGGCAAACCGTTTTTCCGGTTTGAGGGTCGTCATTAAAATTGATGTAGAAGGCGTGGAATACAGCGTCCTGCAGGGTGCGAAGACGATGCTGTCGTGCCTGCCCGCGCCGGTGTGGATGATTGAAACGGGTCTTACCGGGAATTTCCCCAATGGTGTCAATGAGGATTTTATTAAAGTATTTGAACTGTTTTGGTCAAAAGGATACTCAGCATATGTCATGATGCCGGGTCGGGAAGATCTGATTCCGGAGGTTCAGGTACGCAACTGGGTCAAAAACTCCGACACGGAAGGCAAGGTTAATTTTCTCTTTCGGAAAAACGGTTGATATCCCGTGAAGGCTGCTTTTGCGGCCGTTCTTTCAATTGTTTTTCAATAGGTTTGAAACCTGGTGGTAAACTCTCAAGGTCTCTCTTTTGAGTTTGCCAGTGAGATTTTTGGGCGGTTCGGGTTCCGTCCACCGGTGATGCCAATCGCCTCCTGCTGCTTCAAAATCTTCAAAGTGAATGTCCGTTCCTTTGCAGCCGATACCGACAACGGTGTGTGGGAAATTATCCTCGCCCGCATAGTTGATATAGACATTAGGAAAGGGCTTCAATATCGACCGGAATGCTTCGGGAGTAAATCTCCAGTAGTCGCAGGGGAAATCATGTATGGGATAATTCATGACCGAGCTGATGATAACTATTCCGTTCGGTTTCAAGACCCGGCAAATTTCTTCTATGGCCCTGTAAGGGTGTTCTACATGTTCCAGGGTATCCAAACAGAGGACAGTGCCTACCGTATTTTCTTTGAGCGCAATGTTATGCAGATTTAATATCTTCGCCTGTCAATCTTTTTAAGAATTTTTACTCAAATGATTTGCTTATTGCGTATCTTTGTGATTTTCATATATAAAGATACCTTAATTAAGTTGACTATATTGATAAACCCCAATATCACCAGGAACATGATGATGATACCCGATATTTCCTATCTTATTTTGAATTATAATCCCGATGGCGAACCCCGTGCCGCTGAAATTCTGGAAACGACGATCGGCGCTTTTTACGAAAGAAAAAGCAAACATCTTTCCAGTGAAGTCTTTTTGCTGGATCAGGGATCCGTGCCGGGCCACCGTGCCTGGCTTTTGGAAAAACAGTCCCGCCATCAGTTTTCGCTGATTCTGCTGGATCACAACATTGGCATCAGCGGGGCAATCAACAGGATTGCCAGGACATGCAAGTCGCCCGTCCTTGGTTTGATCACGTCGGACGTCATCATCACATCGGGAATGGACGAAGACCTGTTCGGCAAAGTGCAGATCGAGGAGATTTATCAGGCTACCCCCTTTACGGACAAAAGCGACCTGGAATATCAATGCTGGCTGCCCGCAGAACCGTTCGGCGCGGACCATGTCCGGCTGGAAGGTCTTCAGAAACAACAATCATCCCTGCTGGACAGCCTTTTGTCCAGGCCCCAAAAGTCCTATCTGAGAGTGGTTGCTTCCGAACTCAATGTGATGTTCTGGCGGCGGGAAATTTTCGAAAAAGTCGGATATTTCGATGAAAGATGGAAAGCCTGCTACGAAAACAATGATTTTTCGTTGCGTTGTTTTATGGCAGGAGGGTGTACGGCCGTCAGCATGGATTCTTTTGTGTGGCATTATCACAAAGTAACGGAAAAAAGCAAGGCGCGCGAAAAAAGTTTTGAAGGTTATAATGACGGCTGCTGGTCAAGCCAGGTCCGTCACCTCTGGGATGAGAAATGGCCCCGGCTGGATTCCTATATAAAAATTTATGATCCGTTAAAAAATAAAACCATAGCGGATTATCCCAAATTGCTGAAACAGTTTGCTCATAAT
>PHBN01000086.1 GCA_002840635.1 Deltaproteobacteria bacterium HGW-Deltaproteobacteria-1 | reverse complement strand
AGTATCCGATGGCCATTACATCACCCGATCGGATATTGAATCTATCGTCAACACGATGAGCGCCATCAACAACAACGCGGGCATGGATGTGATGCAGAAGTACAATGCCATGATGCAGGACCAGACTTATATCAGCACCCTGGCTGCAACCTGGAAGCAGATGTAATAAAGTCTCAAAGTAATCAGAGAAGCTGAATGAACCGTCCGGTTGTTATCTTGAATAAACTGCCGGAGGGTTTTTTGTAATCAAACGTAAAAATAAAGCGCATTATGTATGACATTATCTGCATGAAAGCATGACAACAGAAAAAAATATGAATTACACATTAAGAACTATTGACAAAAAAAGTACATTTGATTACGGATTCACGTCCATAAAAAGCTTCATAAAAATTTATCAAAAAAGCAGCACAGAACAGATCAAGCCAACATAGCCTTCTCAACAGATGGTTATGTCAGGAAGAAAGAACATAGCTTTTCATACACTACAATAATGTATTTAGTAAGCGAAGGTGTGTCTGATAACTGTGCCGAAGTGGGCAAGCTGATCACGAAACGAAATGGTTATCAGCTGCTGGCATGAACAGAAATTTAGTATTATAGGATGTCCCCTCAAGTGCCGACGTATTATGCAGAAGAAAGACGCGGATAGAAGCGAAAAAGAGCGAGAAGATGTGATGCAGATGCAGAATAATTCCAATGAAAAAGAACAAAAGTTAACAAGTAAACAGCGTCCCTCTTTTCTTCTTGGAAAGCTTGAGAAGCTGAAGTATCCTGATTTCTGGCAAGAGACTAATGATGAAGAAAAAAAGGAATTGGAATTATTTTTTAAAGTATTTTCAGGTTGTTTCCTGAGTATATTCATACTGACAAATATTCTTCCTGAAAAAACATTAGATTTGGTAATTCCTCTGAACTATTTTGTAAAATTTATGTCATTAGTATTTCCAACCATAGCGGCTTTTGAAAAATTATCAGAATTTCCTCAAATAGGACAAATTGTTTATAGCTTTTGCATTATAACTATGCCGCTTCAGTATTTATTCATTCATCGGATATCAATAAAAGTATGGGAAAGATTACTTAAAGCGCATACAAAAAATGATATCATAATAGCGTTATGCATTATTATTCCCATCTATATTATATTTGCTGCAGACATTCTGTATTTTTTTACAACTACTAAACAGACAAGTGTTTTCACGAAATGCTTTCATACTTCAAAAATCTGCTATTCTTTAATCACAGCAACTGTTTTTTTTGTTCTGGCAATGGTGCTGTCATTAATAATATTCTGTGCAAAAAAAATTAAAAATCAAGGAGGATGATATATGAACTATAATGACTTAGTAAACGATATCAGATATTTTGAAACAATGAGTAATTTGACAAATGAAACATCAACGGTATCGTTTCAAAACTGGGTAAAAAACGATAATCTTTCGGACGGTGAATTATTTATTGGTGCTGCGAACTATCTCCAAAACACAATGTCAAACATGGCAAGTATTGCCGCATCTGATCCTCAATTGGGTGGAAGCAGCGATCCTGCTCGTGCGCAAGTCTGGCAAAACATGGCTAATAATTACCGCAATACAGCAAATTTGCTTCCACAAAATGCAGATGCTGCTGCATCGCAAAGCTATCTTCAATCCGTTGCTAATCAATCACAAGATATTCTTAACGCAGCAACGATTGTCGCTGGCACTGCAGCACCTTTTTCTGCATTGCCTGCGAAAGTACTAGGCCCTATAAGTACAGCAGCCAGTTATACAGATATTTATACTGGTGCGGTAAATCGTGATGGCTTAGCGGTTGCGGGTGGCGTTCTTGGTTTGGTTGCGGGTTGTTTTGTAAGTGGTATCCTTGCGACTGCATTTGGAGTGACTAGTGCAGTATCTTTGCCCGGTATATTGATAACAGTATTAGGTATTTACGCATATACGAAGGTGTATAATGCTATCACAGGTATGCCCGGTTACTACGACGCTGCGGGGACTTTCGTACAGTCCTCTCCAATCACATTTGATTTGGATGGTGACGGGATTGAGACGGTCGGGATGGTGCGCCAGTACGCAGCAACACCCGGGGCCGCGTTTACGCCAACGGGGGATCCCATTATGTTTGATCATAATGGAGACGGGGTTAAGGTCAACACCGGCTGGATCGCCTCCGATGACGGGATGCTTGTTTTGGATCGCAACAGCAATGGAACCATCGACAATGGCACGGAGCTCTTCGGTAATTCCACGCCGCTCTATGCCGGGGGAACGGCCGTAGATGGTTTTGCGGCATTGACCCAGGAAGATACCAATCCTGACGGCATGATCAATAATCTGGATGCACAGTGGGGGAATCTGCGCGTATGGCGTGATCTGAATCAGGACGGCATATCCCAGACAGGCGAACTGTTTACCCTCGACGAACTGGGCATCACCAGTATCAACGTAACCAAGACAAATACTACGCAAAACCTGGCCGATGGAAACAGGATCATCGGTACCGGTACCTTTACCAAAGCGGATAGCAGCACCGGCAATATGGCGGATGTCTGGTTTGCCAACGATACCTTTACCAGTGAATTTAGCGATTCCATCCCAGTAGCCGCGGATGTGGCAATGCTTCCGGACATGGAAGGGTCGGGGTTGGTGCGTGACCTGCAAGAAGCGGCCACCTTATCGCCCTTTCTTAAGAATGTGCTGACCCAATATAGTGCGGCGACCACAAGACAGGAGCAGATGGCGCTTATCGATCAGCTCCTTTATACCTGGGCTGATACGTCGGGGCTGGCGGCAACAATGGAGGAGCGTGATCCCCCTACTTTTACAGATGGTTTTCATATTCGCCATGAAAGTTTCGGCAACATCAGGCGGTCGGACAACTATGTTAGTGAGGAGGAATGGGTAGTCAGCGGAGGAACCGTCGGCGATTACAGTAGTGAAGCGCCATACACATATACACCCGATATAGATAATCCCTTGCTTAAGGATGAATATAAACTAATAATCAACCAATGGGAAGCGAAGCTTCATGTATTGGAGTCATTCAACGGGCGATACTTCTTCGCATTTCCGGGGCAAGAAGAACCCAATGTCGCTTTTGCAGTTTCGGGAATGACTGTCGGCACACCAAGCAGTGCGGAAGATAGTCCAACGATTTTGATAATCAACTTTGATCAGAGGCAGCTTGATCTTCTGCAGCAATCCTATGATGCATTGCGCGAATCCGTTTATGAAGCACTGTTTTATCAAACCCGTTTCGAGACGGTCTTTGTGCCGCTTTTGGATAAGATTGAACTGGTTGTTGGTGAAGACAATTCGATCACTTGGGATTACTCTCAGCTCGAACAGCATTTTGCCGATGCCATCGCTACCAATTCTGCGCTGGGCATGTCTGATTTAATAGAATTTAATAAATATGTTGGCAATGTTTTCTTACCGGAAGAATGGAAAGGCAACATATTGATGCTTGAAAAATTTCGGTCACTTGCCCTTACACCGGAACTGCAGAATGTCTATTCCGAATTTATAGTTTCTGGAATTGGGGCGTCAAACATCGCCGTTTCAAATGGAAGTGATATATTGGTATCAAGGGATATCGCAGAGCAGATTTGGGGTGGCGACATATCAAGTCCACCTTCTGGAAGTGCTTTTGACGGGTTAATCGGCGATGATATTATCATTGGTGGAGTCTATGACGACACATTATGGGGTGGTACGGGCATCGGAAATGATACCCTTGATGGCGGTGCAGGAAACGATTTTCTGGCAGGTCAGCAGTATAATGACACATATGTCTTCCGTGTTGGTTCAGGTCAGGATACTGTAAATAATGGTGACAGTTCAACTGAAAGTATTGATACAGTATTATTTACGGATGTGAAATCTACGGAATTGCAGGGTCTGCGGAGATCTAATAAAGATTTGATTTTGGAATATGGTACATCGGATAGTGTGACATTCTTGTACTGGTATTATAGCAGTTATTATTATGTAGACAAGTTTATTTTTTCAGATGGTGTGACATTGAATACGGAGCAACTGTTTATAGCTAATCAGATTAATTTGACGGATGGTTCGGATTATATGTTTTTTACAGAAATGTCAGAGAAAATTGCCGGCGGTTTAGGGGATGATTCTATTTATGGTGGCGCCGGGGATGATACAATAGATGGTGAAGCGGGCAATGATTATTTGCAAGGAGGTATAGGGAATAATGTATTAATTGGTGGCGTCGGAGACGATTATCTGGAATGTGGCGGCCAGGACAATAACAGTCTCGATGGAGGTGACGGCAACGATGTCTTGATGGGAGGAGCTGGTAATGACACACTTTCCGGCGGCGCAGGGAATGACTATCTTAACGGTGGATATGGCGGCAATGATATTCTTGATGGCGGAGCCGGTGTTGATACCATGCTTGGTGGTGTTGGAGACGACACCTATATTGTAGATAATTCCGGTGATGTTATCAATGAGGATGCCAATCAAGGTGTGGATACGGTTCAGAGTTCAATCACCTATACGCTTAGCGTCAATGTGGAGAATCTCACATTGACCGGAACAAGTGCCATCAACGGTACAGGCAATGCATTGAATAATGTGATCACCGGAAATAGTGCAAATAATATCCTCAGTGGTGGATCCGGTGCGGATACCATGATTGGTGGTATCGGTGATGACACCTATATTGTTGACAATTCCGGGGATGTTATTACCGAGAATGCCAATCAAGGTGTGGATACGGTTCAAAGTTCAATCACCTATGCGCTTGGTGTCAATGTGGAGAATCTCACATTGACCGGAACAAGTGCCATAAACGGTACAGGCAACGCATTGAATAATGTGATCACCGGTAACAGTGCCAATAATATCCTCAGCGGCGGTGTGGGTGCGGATACCATGAATGGTGGTGCGGGTAATGACACCTATATTGTGGACAATACCGGAGATATTATCACAGAGAGTTCCAGTGCTGGTACAGACAGTGCCCAGAGCTCTGTAACATACACCTTGGCCGCCAATGTGGAGAATCTCATATTGACCGGAACAAGTGCCATCAACGGTACAGGCAACGCATTGAACAATGTGATCACCGGAAACAGTGCAAATAATATCCTCAGCGGTGGTTCGGGTGCGGATACCCTGATTGGTGGTATCGGTGATGACACCTATGTTGTGGACAATTCCGGTGATGTTATTACCGAGAATGCCAATGAAGGTACGGATACAGTTCAGAGTTCAATCAACTATACCCTTGGCGCCAATGTGGAGAATCTCTCATTGACCGGAACAAGTGCCATCAACGGGACAGGCAATACATTGAATAATGTAATCACCGGAAACAGTGCCAATAATATCCTCAGCGGCGGTTTGGGTGTTGATACCATGATTGGTGGTACCGGGGATGACACGTATGTTGTGGACAATCCTGGGGATGTTATTATCGAGAATGCCGCTGGAGGTACAGATACGGTTCAAAGTTCAATCAACTATACCCTTGGTGCCAATGTGAATAATCTCACATTGACCGGAACAAGTGCCATCAATGGTACGGGCACTGCATTGAACAATGTCATCATTGGAAACAGTGCAAATAATATTCTGGCAGGAAATGCCGGTAATGATACTCTGGATGGCGGAGCCGGTGCGGATACCATGAATGGTGGTGCGGGTAATGACACCTATGTTGTTGACAATACCGGTGATGTTATTACCGAGAATGCCAATGAAGGTACA
>PHBN01000085.1:1818-8507 GCA_002840635.1 Deltaproteobacteria bacterium HGW-Deltaproteobacteria-1 | reverse complement strand
TCCACCGACTGCGGCAATTACGGGTTTCGGATATGAGTAAATCTTTTTAAGATATCTTTTCATCGATTCGAAGTAGTCATCAATCTCCACATTCGAAAGGGATGCCATTTCCTTGATATCCATGCCGGCAGAAAAGACGTATTCTCCTCCGGTAATCAATAAAGCATTCATCTGCTGATCTCTTTCGACATCCAGCAGGGCGTCATTAAATTCCAGCCTCATTTCTTTGGAAAGAGCGTTCATTTCATGAGGACGGTTAAATTTAATGACAGCGTACGATTTTTTCTTTTCAAGGATGATATTTTTATATGTCATCTTTTCTGATCAACCTTTAATCGCAGATCTTTTCCTGTTTTAAAAAAAGGAACCCTTCTATCACCCAGAGAAACCGCTGCTCCTGACTTTGGATTACGTCCAATTCTGGGTTTCCTTTTGCGCATGACAAATATCCCGAATCCCCTTATCTCTATTCGTTCGTTTCTTTTTAAAGCGCCTGTCATGGAATCAAGAATGGTCTGCACCGCAAGAGCGATATCTTTCTGTGAATACGTTTTAAATTTGTCCTGAGTTTTTTTAATCAATTCATTTTTGGTCATAAACTCTGCCATCAGGAGGCTATGGTTGATACAGATAACTGACACCTGTTCCGGTGGTTTCTGTCTTTTCCCGGATGGCCTGGTTGAGGGAATTTGCTGCACTGTCAAACATCAAATCAAAAACGCCTCGACCTGTTTTCTTGGGAAAAACCAGATCGTACTTGCCGTTTTTACCGGCCAAAACACTGGCAAGTTTCGCTGCAGCTGCCATATTTCCTAATTGATCCACCAACCCGTATTCCTTGGCTTTACGACCGGAAAAAACGCGCCCATCCGCTATTGCCACAACCTGCTCGCGGGGCAGTTTCAACCTGCTCGCGGGGCAGTTTCCGATCACGGACAATGACATCAATAAACTGATTGTAAATATCATCAACCAGTTCCTGGACAATCAACCGCTCTTCGGGAGTCATCTCCCTCATCGGTGAGCCGATGTCCTTGTACGGGCCGCTTTTAACAACCGATGACTTCACCCCCACTTTTTTCAGAAGTTCTTCCAGATTGGCGAATTGCATAATCGCCGAAATACTGCCTGTAATGGTTCCGGGATTGGCCACAATCTTATCACCCGCGCATGCAATCAGCAATCCTCCCGAAGCGGCAATCGACCCCATTGACACGACAACTTTTTTCTTTTTTTTGAGTTCAATGACTGCGTCATATATTTCCTGAGCCGCGCCAACACTGCCGCCGGGCGAATCAATCCGTACAACAACAGCCACAATGGAACTGTCTTGTGCAAATTCATCAATATTCTGATTGATTTTAAATGAATCGGTGATCAGGCCCTCAATGGGCAAAACACCAATTTTATCATTTAAAGAAAATCCTTTTGTGCCTGTGCTTCCGGTCTGCACACCTGCTCTGTAAAAGATTAAATAAAATACAAAGCCAAGCGCAACCAGTAAAAGCAATCCTGACATTACCGGATGTTTTCTCATTCCTCTTATTCCTTGGTCTGACCGCCGATTTTTACGTCGGCCAGTGCCTGGGCGAGATTCGAACCAATATTTTCCCGATTGTTGAGGTACTGGTGGTTTGAAACCGGAGCGGGTGCCGGTGCTTCCATTTCCTTGATGCTTAAACGGATTTTCTTTGTTTTCACATCGATGCTTTTAACAATGGCGGACACAACATCTCCCACGTTATAAAGCTCGGCTGATGACTTTACCCTTTTCTGGCTGATCTCTGAAATATGCACCAGACCTTCGATGCCGTCTTCGATTTCCACAAAAATCCCGAAGTCTGTAAAGTTAGTGATCTTGCCTGTCACCACGCTTCCAGGTGCGTATTTTTGAGGCAGTTCTTCCCACGGGTTCTTTTCGATCTGCTTGATGCCTAAAGAAAATTTTTCGTTGTCCACGTCAATGTTCAAGACGACTGCTTCGACTTCCTGCCCTTTCTTGAAATATTCGGAAGGATGCGTGACCCGGTGCTTCCAAGAAATATCCGACACATGCACCAGACCGTCAATGCCGTCTTCGATTCCGATGAACACGCCGAAATTGGTAATGTTGCGAACCAGTCCTTTCACAATGGTGCCGACCGGATATTTTTCTTTGAGTTTTTCCCAGGGATTGGCTGTTGTCTGTTTCAGGCTCAAAGAAACTCGCTTTGCCTCCGGATTGACTTCCAGCACCACAACGTTGACCGTATCACCGACATTCATGACTTTGGACGGATGCTTAATTTCTCGTGTCCAGTACATTTCCGATATATGAACCAAACCTTCAACGCCGGGTTCCAGTTCGATAAACACACCGTAGTCCGTCAGGTTGACGACTTTGCCCTGCACCAGCGCGCCCACCGGATATCTTTCCGAAATATGCTCCCAGGGGTTTTCATGAAGCTGTTTTAACCCCAGCGAAACCCTTTCTTTTTCGCGGTCAAATGAAAGAACCTTGACTTTAATTTTATCTCCCTTATGGAATATTTCTGAAGGTTTGGCTATTCTTCCCCAGGAAATATCGGTCACATGGAGCAGACCGTCGATCCCGCCGAGATCGATAAAAATCCCATAATCCGTAATGTTCTTGATGACACCTTCTATGATATTGCCTTCAACTATATTGTTCAGCGTTTCTTTCTTTTCACTTTCTCTTTCAGTGGCCACAATGGATCGTCTGGATAAAACGACATTGTTGCGTTTGCGGTCATACTTCAAGATTTGAAAATCCATCGTCTGGCCGATAAACTGATCCAGGTCTTTGATCGGACGGACGTCTATCTGCGATCCGGGCAGAAATGCAATAATTCCGATATCAACGGAAAGACCGCCTTTCACTTTCTCTACCACCGTACCTTTGATCGTAAGATTATTTTCGCTTATATGTTTAATGTCATCCCAAACTTTCAGTTTGGCCGCTTTTTCTCGCGACAGGACAAGATTCCCCTCGGAATCACGCTTGTCAATAAATACCTCTATATCATCACCCTCGGACACAGTCAGGTTCCCCTCTGCGTCTTTGAGTTCCTTGATCGGGATAAAACCTTCCGTTTTCCAACCCACGTCTACCATGACAATGTCCGCCGTTATTTGAACCACCTTTCCTCGGGCAATGTCACCATACTGCAACTGATTAAGACTCTGTTCGTATAGTTCCTTGAAACCCATATCTTCTTCCCTTGACTGGTTAGACAACGGATGTGCGCCGGAAATTGAAGAGTCGGTCTTAACCTCCTTTTCGTTTGATAAGTTTGAGTTGTTATTGTTAACCATTAACCTGATACCCCCTAAATTTAATAAGACTTTTTAATCTTAAATGCCTAACATACAGAAAACTAAATAGCAAGATAAATCAAGCAACCGTTGTATTTCGTTTAGTTCATTAGCTTCAATCATTAACACCGGATATATGTTCAAGAATTTTCTCAACGACCTGTGAAACATCCAGAGAAGTTGAATCAATGATAATCGCACCGGGAGCCGCCACCAGAGGCGCGATTTTCCTTTGTGAATCCTGATGATCTCTGGCCTGCATATCTCTGGTTATATCAGAAAGCGTCGCCGGCCTGTTTTTCTGAACAAGTTCTTCATGACGCCTGCGGATTCTCTCGCCGACATCGGCGTCCAGATAAATCTTGATTTCTGCATCCGGAAAAACAATCGACCCCATGTCTCTTCCTTCCGCTACAATACCTCCCCGGGCTCCTGCGTCTCTCTGCAGATCAAGTAATTTTTCCCTGACTGCAGGAAATGTGGAGAGGGTGGAAGCCGCCAATCCAACTTCTTCCGTCCGGATTTTATCTCCGACATCTTCCCCGTCTACAAAAACCGTCATTGTGCCATTCATGTTTTTCAGGATGACATCGGTGGTTAAGCACAACTGCCCCAGTTCATCAGGATTATTCACGTCAATCTTAGATTTAAGCGCCTTGTAGGCAAGCGCGCGATACAACGCTCCCGTGTCCAGGTAAACGAATTTAAGTCTGGCGGCGAGCGCTTTGCTGACGGTGCTTTTACCGGCACCGGCGGGACCGTCAATGGTAATCACTGGTTTCATTTTGATCTGCCCTCTGCTTTTTTCGCTGCCCGTGACAATCGGCAAGCAGAACTTGCCTAATTACGTCAAAGCAGGTAGTATATCTTAACCTTAAAAAAACCGGATGATGATGGCAACACCTATGTTTAAAATTGTTCAAAAGCAATATTTTTCTTTGATCCTGGCTGTTTTTATCATATTTTTCAGTACGCGGAGCGCATGGTCTTCTTTTACCATTGCCGATGAAAAAAAGCTGGGCAAGGAAATCTATGACAAACTCGAAAAGAACAACTTTTTGCTTCACGATAAAAAACTTGATGCCTATATCACCAATATCGGCAACCGTATTCTGCAGCGAAGCGACAAAGCTCCTTTTGATTTCACCTTTTCGATTTTTAACAGTTCGGCCATCAACGCATTCGCTACACCCGGCGGATATGTTTATATTAATAAGGGTTTGATCAGCGTTGTGGAAAATGAGGCTCAACTGGCCGGTGTTATCGCGCATGAAATCGCTCATGCCAATGCCAGGCATGTAGCCAGCATTATTGATAAATCGAAGAAACTCAATCTTGCCATGATGGCTGCAGTTATCGCGGCTGCCTTGCTCGGAGGCGGAGGAGAAGCCACGGCGGCCATTGCCACATTCTCTATTGCCGGCGCAGCATCAATAAGCCTCAAATATCAGCGGGAACACGAGGAAGAAGCGGATCGGCTTGGAATAGGATATCTGGTGGATGCCGGTTACTACCCTGCCGCCATGATTGAATTTCTCAGGATCATGAAGCAGTACGAGTTCATATCAAAATCGATACCTTCCTATCTGTTTACGCATCCGGGCACAGACGACCGCATTTTTTATCTCGACAGTCTTCTTCATACACATTATCGCGGCGGCGGCGCCCGGGACATTGTGGGAAACTTTGTAAGAATGCAGTCTCTGATTGTCCTGGATGCAAACGGTCTTATTAACCGCAGCAACATGCTGACTCAATCCCTTCAAAAAAATCCCCGCAGCGTTGATCTTCTTTACGCCCTGGCAATGACGGAAGAACAGCTTGGCCATACACGAACCGCTGTGGAATATTTGAATAAGGCACTTACAATAGCACCCCGGGACGGCGATGTTCTTAGAAGCATCGGAATGATCAGCCTAAAAACAGGAAATGTCAGTCTAGCCCGCATACATCTGCTTGAAGCTTCCAGAGTGAATCCCGATGACGATCAGATCACGCTCGCTCTTGGTAAGGCGTATTATGCGACAGGTGATTTTCAAAACGCTCTGAACTGCTTTCTGAAGTTACGGGATAAGACACCCGATGATGTGGATATTGATTACCAGCTTGCCATGTCTTACGGCCGGCTGAATCAGCAGGGTGATTCTCACTATTATTTTGGTTTATATTTCAAAAAAAAGCAAAGAAAGGACAGCGCCCTTTTCCATTTGCAAAAAGCGCTCGAATATTTTTCCAAAGAATCGCCGAGGGCAGTATCCATCAATGAAGCCATGACGGAATTGCGTACTGGCAAACCTGTAAAACCGGATAAAAAAACAGATGTAAAGCCAAAAACGTCAAAGTGAAATATCCATAAAAAACGAATTTTTAAAAGATAACCGCCGGTCAATCTTTATCGTTGCGAAAAACGAAACAATACATTATAAGGCTACCAGTCTAACATTTTTTTGAAAGGAGCATGACAAAGTGAACATTTTAATCTTTGGTCCCAACGGCAGCGGCAAAGGCACGCAAGGTGCAATCGTGCAGAAAAAATACGGAGTCCCCCACATTGAAACCGGTGTTATTTTCCGTCAAAATATCTCGAAAAAAACCCCGCTGGGAGAAAAAGCAAAAGCCTATATTGACCGTGGCGAACTCGTCCCGGACGATATTACCATCCCCATGATCCTCGATCGTCTGAAGGAAGACGACGCTAAAAACGGCTGGCTGCTTGATGGCTTCCCCCGCAACCTTGCTCAGGCTGAAGCTCTCTGGGCTGCCCTGCAGAAAGAAAACATCAAACTGGACATCGTTATCGAGATTGATCTGGATCGCGAAACGGCCAAAAAACGCATTATGGGTCGCAGGTTGTGCAAAACAGACAATAACCACCCGAATAATATTTATATCGATGCGATCAAACCGGCGGAAAAAGACGGCAAGGCCGTTTGCCGCGTGTGCGGCTGCGAGGAATTATCCACCCGCGCCGATGATCAGGATAGCGCGGCAATCGATAAACGTCATGGGATTTACTATGACACGAAGACCGGAACACTGGCTGCTGTCAACTATTTCAAGGAAAGAACTAAAGTCATCATCGTTGATGGGCGCGCCGGTGTGAAGGAAGTCGCCGAAGACCTGATGAAGAAACTGGTTTAATTGCACCCGGAAAGATACTTAGGATAAAAGCCCTTCAGATTTCGTGGAGGGCTTTTTTTAACAGTCTTATGAAAAATATTAGAAACTTCAGCATTATCGCCCACATCGACCACGGCAAATCCACGCTGGCCGATCGGCTGATCCAGTTCACCGGCGTCTGCAATGAAAGAAATTTTCAGGACCAGATGCTGGACAATATGGACATTGAGCGGGAACGAGGCATTACCATCAAA
>PHBN01000085.1:0-1757 GCA_002840635.1 Deltaproteobacteria bacterium HGW-Deltaproteobacteria-1 | reverse complement strand
TTTGCCGTCTGCGGACATTGACCGGGTTCTGGAAGAAATTGATTCGGAATTGGGACTCGATCCGGACACGCATATCAAATGCTCCGCCAAGGAAGGCATCGGCATCGAAGAAATTCTGGAAGCCATTATAGAGAGGATTCCGCCGCCTAAGGGTGATGTTTCAAATCCACTGGCCGCTTTGATTTTCGATGCGAAGTATGATTCATTCCGGGGCACCATCATTCATTGCCGCGTCTTTGAAGGCAGTGTGAGAGCCGGAGACATCATCAAATTCATGTACAACGGCACCACTTACAAGGTGGAAGAAGTCGGGCATTTTCTCCTGATACGCACCAAACGCGATGAGCTCAGCGCCGGAGAAGTCGGTTACATTATTGCCGGTGTTAAAACGGTTGCGGACGTGCGCACCGGTGACACCATCACACTGCAGACTAGGCCTTGCAGTCAGCCCCTGCCCGGCTTTAAGGAAGTTAAGCCCGTTGTCTTTGCTTCAATCTATCCCATCGCTTCCGACGATTACCAGGATCTGGCCGATTCGCTGGAAAAATACAAGCTCAATGACGCGTCATTCATCTACGAAAAAGATTCATCCGCTGCCCTCGGACAGGGGTTCCGCTGCGGTTTTTTAGGACTGCTCCACCTGGATATCGTGCAGGAACGACTGGAAAGGGAATTCAATCTCTCGATCATCCTTTCTGTTCCCAGCGTACGCTATCGTTTTACACTCAAGGACAACACCGTCATTTACGTGGATAATCCCGCCCATTACCCTGATCCGGCCGAAATCGACAAAGGCGAAGAACCTTACATCCGTGCAGCTATGATGCTTCCGGAACGTTATCTTGGTACGGTCATGAAGCTGTGCATGGAGAAGCGAGGTGTGAATTCCAACATGACGTACACCGGCCCCGGACGTGTCGAGCTATCCTATGAAATGCCGCTCGCGGAAGTCATCTTTGATTTCTACGACCGATTCAAATCGGTGACCCAAGGCTATGGTTCCTTTGATTATGATATCATTGATTACCGTGAAAGCAATCTGGTTCTGATGGATATTCTTGTCAACGGTGAAAAAGTGGATGCTCTCTCGCAGATTGTGCACAGGGAAAGAGCACGGTCCAGGGCCCTTCTGGCCTGCGATCGCCTCAAAGATGAAATCCCCCGTCAGATGTTTAAGATTGCTATCCAGGGCGCCATTGGCGGGGAGATCATCGCCCGAAGCACCATCAGCGCCTTCCGTAAAGACGTCACCGCCAAGTGCTATGGCGGCGACATTACCCGTAAAAGGAAACTCCTGGAGAAACAGAAAGCAGGAAAGAAGCGAATGAAAATGATCGGCTCTGTGAGCATTCCGCAGAGCGCGTTTTTAGCGGTTCTTAAATCTGATAATGATTAACTTCAGAATAACAGGTGAGTTGCCCAAAATCCTTTTCACGGACTTTGAACATCCTGAATAAATCGAGGGTTGATGTCAGACTATGAAAAAACCCAATTTCGGATTCAGACAACAAATGTAACTTCATGATGCATACAAAAATGGCCGGACTCTATATTCATGTTCCGTTTTGCTTGAGCAAGTGCCGGTATTGCAGCTTCTACTCCATCACATCAGCACAGCTTCTTCCCGAGTTTGTCAAAGCCGTCGCACAGGAAATAGCTTTTTACAAAAATATCTTCTCATCCTTTGATACCCTATATTTTGGCGGCGGTACCCCTTCCCTGCTGACCATCCGACAGGCACAGACCATTCTGGATGC
>PHBN01000084.1:4796-10589 GCA_002840635.1 Deltaproteobacteria bacterium HGW-Deltaproteobacteria-1 | reverse complement strand
ATCTTCAATTTTCGTAAACATACAATCTTTCAATCCGTAATGAACAAAATTTTCTGAACTAAAACTTAACATGTGGTACAATTATTCTAGGCAGGTCAATTAACTAAAATAAATCTGATTTTTTTCTGGAAAAGAAATAATGACAATAAAAATAATATCTATGGTCATGGTATTGATCGGAGTAATATTCCTATTCTTATCGTTTATGCAGGCCATGAATATTTTGGGAAATGTCTCTGGTCAGTTCCGTCGGAAATGGCTTATCATTCTTTGCTTAATGGGATTCTTCATCTTCGGCTACCTTTTCTTTGACATTATTTTGATTAGCAATATGCCATTTCCCGTTGAACTTGTGACGGGCGGGGTGTTTCTCGGCGGCGCAATCTTTGTTTATATTATTATCCACATTTCCCAAAACACGATCGTGTCGAAACAAAAAGCAGATGAGACGCTGAAGGAAAGCGAAGAAAAATATCGCATCCTCTTTGCGAATGCCAGCGAGGCCATTTTTGTTGCCCAGGACGGCAGGGTGGTGTTTCTCAATCCCATGACGACCACGATCACCGGTTATTCCGGCGAGGAAATCGAGTCAAGGCCATTTGTCGATTTCATCCATGCGGATGACCGCGACATGGTCAGGGACCGGCACGCCAAACGCCTAAAGGGTGAATCTATTCCCCAGCGCTATTACTTCCGCGTCCTTCATAAAAACGGAGGTTTGCTGTGGGTACAGTTGGATACGATTCTGATCAACTGGCAAGGAAAGCCCGCGACGCTGAATTTTATGACCGACATCACTGAACGCAAAAAGGCGGAGGAGGGGTTGCAGGCGTGGATAAAACGATACGATCTGATTGTGGAGGCCTCCGGCCAGGTGGCTTATGAATATATTGTGTCCACCGGCCACATTACATGGGGTTCCAGTATCGAGGGAGTGCTTGGATACCCCATGGAGGATATCAGTGGTGGGATTGTCCAATGGCAGGAACTGCTGCACCCCGAGGACAGGGAAGCGACCCTGGCGGCTCTGGACAACGCCGAAAAGGCTTGTACCTATTGGGATATCGAATACAGAATGCGACACAAACGGGGCGATTACATCTGGATTAGGGATCGTGGTTTTTTTCTTCCTGATGCTGAGGGCAAGGCCTATTGCCAACTCGGCATGCTGGAGGACATCACCGAGCACAAACGGGCTGAGGATGAAATCAAGAAGCAAACCAGTGCCATGGATTCAGCAATCGATGGGATGGCTATCCTCAATGAAGATGGGAAATATGTCTATTTAAACAAAGCGCATGCCAAGATTTACGGTTATGAGAATGAGGCGGAACTTATTGGACAGTCCTGGAGAATTCTCTATGATTCTGAAGTCGTTCAACGCTTTGAGCAAGAGTTTATGCCTGAGTTGAGTCGCAAGGGGTATTGGTATGGCGAAGTCATCGGTACGAAAAAAAATGGTAGCAAGTTTCCGCAGGCTGTATCCTTAACGGCTATGGCTAATGGCGGTTTGATTTGTGTCGTTCGCGACGTTACCGAGCGCAGGCAGCAAGAGGAGGAACGGCTCCGGACAAATATATTACTGAACTCGATTATCGAGAATATTCCAGACATGATCTTTCTCAAGGATTCTGAACTCCGGTTCGTCCGTTTCAACCAGGCGGGAGAGGATCTGCTGGGTTATTCCAGAGAAGAGCTGCTTGGGAAGAGCGATTACGATTTATTTCCAAAGGAACAGGCCGACCACTTTACGAAGAAAGATCGGGATGTTCTAAGCGGAAAGGAGGTTTTGGATATTCCGGAAGAAAATATTCAGACCCGCAACAGAGGAAAGCGCATTCTGCACACCAAGAAGGTGCCGATCCTGAACGCGAAGGGAGAACCCGAATATCTGCTGGGCATATCCGAGGACATCACCGAGCACAAAGAGGCAGAGGAAGCGCTTAAGAGGAGCGAAGAAAAGTATCGTTTGATTTTTGAAAACTCGCCGCTGGGTCTTATATCATTTGATGAGAAAGGCGTGATTATTGACTGCAATGACAATTTCGTTAAGATTATCGGATCTTCGCGAGAAAAGCTCATTGGTTTAAGCATGCTCAGCCTGCCCGACAAAAATATTGTTTCAGCTGTTAAGCGAGCATTAAAAGGGAGTCCCGGATTTTATGAAGGTGAATATTCTTCCGTAACCGCAAAAAAGATCACTCCGGTCAGGTGTCTTTTCACCCCGATGAATTTCGGAGGTGGACGAATTCCCGGAGGGGCGGGCATTATCGAAGATATTACCGAGCGTAAGCGGAGGGATGAGCAACTGCGGGAAAGTGAAGAATTATTTAGACATTTGTTTCAGCATCATGCCGCAATAAAGTTAATTATCGATCCTGACATCGGGAACATCCTGGATGCCAATGAAGCGGCCGTAAACTACTATGGATGGTCACGTGAAGAGTTGACTCACATGAAAGCACAAGAGATCAACACACTTCGGCCGGAAGAAGTGAAAGCTGAAATGGATAAGGCAAGAAAAGGAAAAAGAATCAGTTTTGAATTTCGTCACCGAAGAGCTGACGGTTCCATCCGGGATGTGCAGGTATTCAGCAGTTGTATTAAGATGAAGGGAAAGGACATTCTCCACTCAATTGTTATTGACATCACCGAGCAAAAGCATGCCGAGAATGCGCTGCTGGAGAGTGAGGAGCGATACAGAAATGTAGTTGAGAACGCGCAGGAGGGAATCTTCCAAACCACGCCGGAAGGAAGATTCAGAATGGCGAATAAGGCAACGGCAGGAATCCTCGGATATGATTCTCCCCGTGAGCTGATCGAAAGTGTTACAGATATTACTCATCAAATTTATGTGAATCCCGAGGATCGGATTAAAAATCTGGCAAACCTTGACCTTCATGGTACGGATCTGAACATTGAGCTTCAGTTTTACCGGAAAGATGGGAGTGTGATATGGGTGTCCGCGCAAACACAGTCTGTTCGCGATCAAAATGGAAACGTCATCTGTTATGAAGGAATGATTCAAGACATCACTGACCGGAAAAACAACGCAGAGAAATTAAAGAAGGCCCTTGGAGGAACCGTCCAGGCCATTGCATCACTGTCTGAATCAAGAGACCCTTACATATCCGGCCATCAGCGCCGTGTGGCGGAGCTCGCTACCGCGATTGCCGAAGAAATGGGCCTTTCCCCGGATCAGATCGAAGGCCTGGGTATGGCCTGCATTATCCATGACATCGGTAAGGTTTCCGTTCCTGCGGACATTCTTAATATGCCGAGAAAATTAACGGTCATAGAATTCGGCCTGGTCAAGGCGCATGTACAATCAGGGCATGATATAGTTAAGGATATTGAATTCCCCTGGCCTGTAGCAAGGATGATTCTGGAGCATCATGAACGGATAAACGGTTCAGGTTATCCGAACGGCCTGACCGGGGACAAGCTGCTTCTGGAGTCCAGGATCATGGAGGTTGCTGACGTGGTGGAGGCCATGGTGTCGCACCGGCCCTACCGGGCCGCTCTCGGGTTTGATGCCGCATTGGAAGAGATCGAGCAAAATAAGGGAATTATTTATGACGCTGATGTTGCCGATGCTTGCCTGAGATTATTTCGGGAGAAAGGCTATCAGCTTAAATAAGATGGAGAAACTAACCCCGCAGAATAAACATGATTTCAAACAGTAATCCTTAATTCCGATGACTGCCCACCACCAAACAGTGGTAGGTGGCGCCGGCAATAGGCGACCCTATTTTTTCTTCAGAATCATCCACAAAGTATGGGATGAAAGATGCGAACGGCTGATAACTGATTTTCCGTATCTGCTGGCGGCGTATAGCGTCCTCTTCAACAAACAAATCTTCAATGTCTGCAAAGATCCAAGAATTCAATCAGTAATAAACACCATTCACGCCCGACGACAGGCATTGATGCTACGACACATATTAAGGTAATATGACTAATGGGATATTACCTTCATATACAAGTTCGTTGATAAGAAATTTCCTGAAGATCTGATCCAGAAACAGCCTTGATCCTCTTTGCACAACAATGAACTCATCCTTTTTATTTAAAATAATCCTTTTCAAATCCTGAAATCCGATTTGGGTCTTATACATTTCATAAGCGGCACCGTATCGGTCGGAGTATAAAGCAGTCAGATCTTTTAAATATTTTTCAGCATCATCCCAATCATCTCCGGGTTCTAATACGGAAAAGAAAACGATGTCTTTTATGCTGACCTTACGGAAATTTAAAAATTTATTGAAGGCAATGATATTGAGCGGATTGTTCTTCTGTGCTGCAATATGAATGGTTTCAGGAGAACAACACTCAGGATTCAGGGGCACGGCCACAATCAGGTTGTCAATGCCGTCAATGACTTTGACGGCTTCACTTCCGATAAAGATTTGTTCTAATAAGCCCTTTTTGCTCAAACCCAAAAAAATTAGATTATTAAATGGTCCTCGCAATAATGTCCGGAGTTGAGTCACCAGGTGTTTTTCAGAAACAAAAAATCCAAGCGACATCACTCCCGGCAATACGGTTTCAGCTAGACGCCTCAACTTATCAAGAGCTTCCTGATTGGCGATTTTGGTTAATTTTATTTTGCTCTCATACGGTGTCAATGCAGGCAACATAATGACTGTGTTATGAACCAAGAGCATGTTTGCGCCGATGTCCTTGCTCCAATTATATGCAAACTGAATAAGGTGCTCCGAATCAGACGACAAATCGACAAGAATGATAAAACGGTTTTTCATATATATTCCTTTCCAATGCCCCTGCATTTTTCAGAAATCACCTGCATGATTGCTTTTACTTACCAAGGTAACTTTTATATGCCCTTGATTTCGAACCGACTTTTGGTACTATTGGCCCATTATACAAACTGCGCCGAATGGATTCACGATGTTCAGCAGCAACACTGCATGCTCTTTCATCGCCGGCGGTCACAACTTCAGCCAGGGCAACGCCAACTTCCGCCTCACCGGCGGCAACAACATTGGCACCAGCGTTACGCAGTGCCTGAGCATCACGAAGATGTGCGCAACGGGCAATGACGTGCAAATCCGGATTGAGGTGGCGTGCATGCCTTATGACCTCAACAGCATCGTCAATATCCGCACTCAGGATAAGGCTACCGGCCGTCGCTATACCGGCCTCGTCAAGGGTCCCCTGTCTCAAAACATCTCCATACAGCGCATTGGTTCCCATGTCGTGCAGCGCGCGTATAGTATCGAGGTTGAGGTCGATCACGGTGATTTCAACACCGCGTTCCTTAAGAAGGCGGTGTACAATCTTTCCTACCGGGCCATAGCCGATCAGGATACAGTGGTTGGGATTGATTTCCGCACGCTGACTTGAAACAATGGGAAGCGTTTTGGTGATCTTTCCGGATGACAACCGGCGTGCCCAGCGGTAAACATAGGGGTTCAGTCCAATCGACAGAATAGAGGCGGCCACCAGGGCATTCCAGCCGTCATCATTGATCAACCCAAGACTCAGAGCAACAGTGCCAAGAATAAAACTAAACTCGCCTACCTGCGAAAAAGCCGCTCCGACAGGAATGGCTGTTGACAAAGGTTGACCGAGAGCTCTTACCGTCAACATGGCGGCCAGTGGTTTGACGATAATGACCACAAACATCACCGCCGCAATCACCATAGGAACCTGAACAAGGCTCCGGGGATCAAACAGCATTCCAATCGAAACAAAAAAGAGCACGGCAAAGGCGTCACGCATCGGCAGCGCGTCATTGGCCGCGCGGGCGGCAAATTCAGAACGGCCGAC
>PHBN01000084.1:4088-4728 GCA_002840635.1 Deltaproteobacteria bacterium HGW-Deltaproteobacteria-1 | reverse complement strand
ATGACCGATTTTGGCATGGAGATCATGCCACTCCGCCAGTACAAGCGCCATCACAACCGTACTGGCAACCGAGATGGCCATTCCCAGAATGATGCCGGATACCCAATTCCAACCCATCAGGTGTAAAATTACCGCCAGCACACCCGTGGATATTGTGCTCTGGATCAGAGCACCCGGAATGGCCAATCGCCATACGGCGACAAGCTCGCGCAGGTTAAAGCGCAATCCGATACCGAAAAGCAACAGGATGACGCCGATCTCTGCAAAATGTTCTGCACTCGTGCGGTCGGCCACAAAACCAGGGGTGAAGGGGCCTATTACAATTCCGGCCAGCAGGTAGCCGATGATGGGAGACAACTTCAATCGATGTGCGAGATAACCGAAAACCAAGGCTACTGCGAAGCCTCCTGCCAATGTCACAAGTACACCGATTTCATCCATGGTAAAATCCTGAAAAAGCGGCTTATAAGCCTACGATATGTCCTTATAGATCTATCTTTGAAAACTCCAAGCGACTTTCTGTAAAAACGGCTTATAAGCTGTAATCGCCCGCAGCTTCCGGCTGATAGATGATTTCAGTAACCTTGAGTTTCTTTATGCCGGATGGAACAGGCCATTTGATAGTATCGCCTTTGCGGTA
>PHBN01000084.1:0-4005 GCA_002840635.1 Deltaproteobacteria bacterium HGW-Deltaproteobacteria-1 | reverse complement strand
CCTTCTATCAGTTCCAACAACCGATCCATATCAAATTTTGTAATGTGTATAGTGCGATCTGCCATAATAAGTAACCCTCCTTTGATTTCCAAAAAATCGGTTCGTTAAGTTTTATTAGATGAAAAACTGGTTGACGGTCATGGTCTGCTGACGGTCATACATAATATGAGCCAAGTAATTATTAATATAGACAAATTAAATGCGCCTGTCAAGTCAGAGACATTGTCCGCAATTTTCTGCCGGTATCATGAGGTTTTTTGATGGTTTGAAATGGTAATCATCAATTAAACCCTATGTTGAAAGTTGAGAAATTGTAGACTTAATGCTTAATGATGTCTTACTGCTATTCACAATTCTCAAAGTCGGCTTTTTATGTCAGATTTCAACCCATAATCATTGAAAAATGATCCATATAAAGCCCTATTAGAAGACCATAGCCGATCATCACGCGCCGGTAACTTTCGCAGAAACCGGTTGACGGACTGCGTATTGATTCGGTATCATTACTATGTGATTCTTTCACTATGCTTGCTTACTTCCGCACCTCTTATTTGCGCTGGCGCAAAGACAAATATAATTAACTGAGATAGACAGAAAAACAATGACGCTTGATTCGAAGAAGTTCGTATACCAATGATTCTATCTTTTAATACAAAATCAAAAGGGGGCATCACCATGAAAAAGAAAATAGTTTTAATTCGCACGTTTTTGCTCGTTGCCAGCACAACAGCATTAATGCTTGGGTTTTATAGTTTTGCCGCTGCTCATTGCGACACTTTAGATGGACCCGTCATTCAGGATGCCTGGAAGGCCTTGGAAACCAAAGATGTCACACCCGTTCTCAAGTGGGTAAAACAGAAGGATGAAAAGGCTGTTCGTGCGGAATTTGCCAAGGCACTCAGCGCAAAGGGAAAGAAAAATACTGATGCAATAGAAAATAATTTCTTTGCAACCCTTGTCAAGATTCATCGAGTTGGCGAAGGAGCACCCTTTACCGGTCTGAAACCGGTAGGTGAAGTTGAACCCGCCATTGCCGAAGCGGATAAAGCCCTGGCAAGCGGCTCTGCTGATGCACTGGTAAAACTGGTCACCGACGATGTTGCCAGAGGTATTAGGACTCGTTACGAACGTGCTGCGGCTACTTACAAACACAAGGATGAGAGTGTCGAACAGGGACGGGAGTTTGTCGAGGCTTATGTTGCCTTCACTCATTACGTGGAAAGAATCCACATGGATGCAACGGCCAAGGGAGCGCATGATGAACACTCTAAAGGTCCCAAGCCTTCCGCAGCAAAACACGGTACTGATGTACACAAGCATGGTCATTAGGCAATATAATAAGGAGAAAAATATGAAACCACGTGGACTTCTAATGATAGAACATCGATTAATTGAAAAGGTGTTAAGTGTTGCAAAACAAAAAGCTACATCCATGACTGAAAATGACTATAATCCTGTATTCACCGAAACAATTGTCGACTTTATCAAAACATATGCAGATAGGACTCATCATGGAAAAGAAGAAGATATATTGTTTACAGAATTAGCAAAGAAAAATCTTGATGCTGACAATCTGCTAATAATGAATGAACTAACAAAGGAACATAAACAAACAAGAGCTAAAGTAAAGGAGGTAATTGAGCTTAATGAAAAATATAAAGGTGGTGACCGAAAGGTTGTTCCTATGATAGTTGACGGAATAGTGTGGTTAGCGGGATTTTATCCGGTCCATATTAAGAAAGAAGATGCTGTATTCTTTCCAAATACAGAAAAGTATTTTGATAAATCAGAGTTGGATAACTTGTTAAACAAGTTTTATGAGTTTGACCGTAATATGATTCATGAAAAGTACCAAAATGTATATAAAGCAATCTGCAGTTAAAAGGAGTATAAAATGAAAATAACACGTGTATCAGAAGAAATGTCGTTTAAAAATCCTCACAAAATACAGGCAAAGAAGATTTTCGAATCACCTGATGCGACAGTTGTGCACATGACTTTAAATCCAGGCGAAAGTCTTATGTCACATGTCACACCTGTAGATGTCTTTTTTTATGTTCTTGCAGGTGAACCTACAATTGAAATCGGGGACGAAAAAGAGAAAGTTTCCGCTGATTCAATTATTGAAAGCCCGGCTGATATTCCACACCGTGTGTACAATGAATCTGAAACTACGGCAAAATTTCTGGTGGTGAAACTTCCAAAATCAAAATGACACTTTCATGACCGCTTTCTTCTAATCTGCACGGTAAATTGCAGTAGAAAACCTATAAAAAAGCAATTCAAGCGGACGGGCAATAAAAATACCCGTCGCTTAATTTATGTTGGGTATGTTGAATTGATTGCTTGAAAACAGCTAACATTGATTCAAAAAGGTGCTTGATGGCTATCAGTAGACTGAATAAATTATTTGGCATCGGTCCGATGGGGATGTTCATCAGCTTTGTGTTGCTAGCGATAGCTGTTTGGGTGGATCGCATAATGGGACATTCAGCAATATTGGCAAATCCGACACCACTAAAAGTTGTTAGTGTGGTACTTGTGATCATCGGATTGGGGCTATATTTCTGGAGCTTTTGGACATTGCGAATTTGGTGGGCTGAAGACAAACTCTGCACAATGGGTCCTTTCAAGTGGTTCCGTCACCCGATGTATGCCGCTTGGATTACCTTTATAATACCAGCTGTGGCTCTATATCTTAATTCCTGGATTATCTTGTTCTTTGCTGTCTTGATACATCCAATCTGGCACCAGCTTGTCACCCAGGAAGAGAAAATGATGTTCGATATATTCCAGGAAGAATATCGTTCATATTGGACCCGAACGGGAAGATTTTTCCCTCGGACATGGAATCGTTAACGATCAATGTTACAATTGAGGAAAATCTCATGACAACAGACCAAAATAAGGCCATCATACCAATTTTCTTGGAGAAATTGGACGAGAACATATCTGCAATCGAAGAATTTTTCATTCCCGATTGCCCGGCACACCTTCCCGGCATGTCTGATCCCACCGACCGCGAAGGATTTCGGCAATTTGTCGCGATGCTCTATACCGCCTTCCCGGACTTGCATCATGTGGTCAAGGAGCAGATAGCCGAAAATGAAAAAGTGGCAAGCATCATCAATGTATATGGCACTCACAAGGGCGACTTTCAGGGTATTGCCCCAACAGGAAGGCAGGTTATGTTTGAAGATTTTATGATTACGCGCATCCAGGGAGGTAAGGTTGTAGAATTGTGGGCTCAGTTTGATGCCTTGATATTGTTGCAGCAGCTTGGTTTTTTTCAGATACAAGGGCAAAGTAAAGACTGATAAAGAACATGGTAGAAAACCAATGAGTTAGCTTATGTTGGAGCATAGACTGATTAAAAAAGAAGGAGAATTACCATGAACATATTTACTGCAAGTGAGGTCGTTGAGTTCGCCGAACGGATACACGAGAACGGGGCAAATTTCTACCGATACGCTATCCAGCTTGTGCAGAATCAGGAAGCAAAAGACTTATTTGCCGAACTTGCTGAAGAAGAGATGAAGTATCATAAAACGCTTGAAAAGATATTTGCAGGTATAGAGAAATCAATACCAGCGGAAACGTATGTCGGCGAGTATGCGCAATACCTTCGGAATTATATAGACAACAACATCGTCTTCACCCAGCAGGCCATAAATGACGATTTGGCAGCAGTTAAGGACGCCTGTTCTGCCATCGATTTTGCTGCCCGCCGAGAGCTCGATTCCATCTCTTACTACGAAAGCATCAAACGTCTCGTACCGAAGATCCAGCATGAAGCCATTGACTATCTCATCGCTGAAGAGAGGGGTCACTTCGTTCAGCTTACAAACCTTAAAAAGTGTATGCTGTAAATCATTTCAAAAAAAGGCGGAGGTGTTCACACATAAATCCATGCATCACGCTCATTCAGACAAAGGAGTGAATCTAGCAGATTTCTATTGGTAATAAATAAACTTTAAACGCCCCGATTATATTTGTTTGTAGGTG